>NZ_JBIBHN010000009.1:119326-340011 GCF_042957035.1 Streptomyces sp. NPDC008137
GCAAGTGCAGGTGCTCCGACGGGAGCGACCGGATCGGCGGGAGCGGCAAGTGCAGGTGCTCCGACGGGAGCGACCGGATCGGCGGGAGCGGCAAGTGCAGGTGCTCCGACGGGAGCGACCGGATCGGCGGGAGCGGCAAGTGCGGGTGCTCCGACGGGATCGACCGGATCGACGGGATCGACGGGGCCGCCCGGATACGCGGAGTTCACCGAGCCACCACCGCCCGGCCGCAGCGGGCCTGCCGGGTCGCCCGGCGCCGCCGAATCCACCGGCCCGCCCTCGTACGTCAGGTCCACGGGATCGCCGTCGATCCCCTCGGGTCCCCCGATGACCACCGGGCCCCGGCCGGTCTCGATCACCTCGACCTCGACCGGCTCCTCGCCCGCCACCTCGATGGTCTCCGTGTGCCGGGCCGCCCGGTGCCAGACCCCGTCCGGGCCGAGGGCCTCCACTCCGGCGCCGGTGCGCCGCAGCCGCTCCCGGTAGAGGTCCTGGTAGTCGGCCATGGCGTTGGTGATGGCCCAGGCGACGGAGCCGGTGTGCCCGAAGTGGGCGATGCCGGGGACACCGGGGACGGCGAGGCCCACGACGTCGAACTCCGGGCAGGACAGATGGATCTGCTGGTAGACGCCCGGGTCCTCGATCCAGCGGTGGGGGTCACCGGCGATGACCGCCTGCCCGGTGACGGTCCGCTCCCCGCTCACCAGCCAGCCGTTGGAGCCGGAGGTGCCGGGGCCGTCGGTGGCGAACAGGCCGACGGCGTCCGCGTCCAGGTGGGCGAGGGCCTGCTCGCGCCAGAGTTTGGCCGGGAACCCGGCGAAGAGGATGTGCGTGGCGAGCCAGACGCCGAGCGGGGTCCAGGGGTGCCAGGGGCCGGGGGTGAGGCCGGTGCGGGCGAACTCGGGGGCGGATCCGGCTCCCTCCGCCAGCCCCGCGTTGACCCCGTCGACGTACGCCCGCACCCACTGGGCCGTCTCGGGGTCCTGTCTCTCCAGCTCCTCGAAGCAGCGTCTCGCCGTGTCGTCGAGTCTGGCCCGTCTGGCGAACCGGTCCCAGGCCAGGGCGCTCTCGCCGAGGAAGGACGCCGAGGTGCCCTGGGCCCGGTGCCGTTCGACCTCCAGCTGCCAGGCGCGGTCGCGGGCGGTGACGCGGCCCTGCGCGTGGGCGAGTTCGGCCGCGCTGCCGGCGCGCAGATGCGGGATGCCCCAGGCATCACGGTAGATCTCGGTGGCCACGCTGCGCCTCCTCTATTCTTTAGGTTAGGCTTGCCTAAGTTAAGACTGTGGCCGGAATCGTACGCGAAGGGGCGGAAAAGCGATGGGGCAGGGGCGGGGTTGGGAAGGCGCGGTCCTCAAACTGCTGCGCGCGAAGGATTTCGTGTTCACCGTGACCGGCTCGGAGGACGTCACCCCGGACTACCGGCGGCTCTCCTTCACCGACGGCGGTCTGCTGACGGCGGCCGGTGTCCATCCGACCATGTGGGTCCGGCTGTGGTTCGACAACGCGGGCAAGCCCCACCAGCGGGCCTACACCCTGGTCGACCCGGACCCGGAGGCCGGCACCTTCAGCCTGGAGTTCGCCCTGCACGAGGGGTGCGCCAGCGACTGGGCCAGGACGGCGAAGCCCGGTGACACCATCGAGGCGACCGTCCAGGGCACCGGCTTCGAACACCCGAGCCCCGCGCCCTCGCACGTCTTCGCCGTCGGCGACCCGGCCTCGCTGCCCGCCATCAACTCCCTGCTGGACGCGCTGGGCTCCGCCCCGGCCACCGTCTGGTTCGAGGGCGGCGGCGAGGACCTGCCGTTCCGCACCGACCCGGCCCGGCACGAGCTGCGTCACGTGCCCCGCCAGGACTCCGGCGCCCAGCTGGTCGACCGGGTGAAGTCGGACCTGCCCGGGCTGCTCCGGGGCGCCTCCGACCCGTACGTCTGGATCGCCTGCGACACGGCGACGACCCGGACCCTGGCGGCGTACGTACGCAAGGAACTGGGGCTGCCCAAGCAGCGGGTGCACGCGCTGGGGTACTGGCGGGCGTCCTAGAGGACCGGCTCCGGGAGCGCGGCCGGGCCCCGGCCGGGGGATGATCGGGGCATGGACGTCACCCTTCACCTCGCCCAGGATCCCGAGGCCGACGCGCTGCTCGGCCGCAGTCCGCTCGCCGCACTGGTCGGGATGCTGCTGGACCAGCAAGTCCCGATGGAGTGGGCGTTCAAGGGTCCGGCGACGATCGCCCAGCGGCTCGGCACGGACGACCTGGACGCGCACGAGATCGCCGCACACGAACCCGAGGCCTTCGCCGCGCTGCTCTCGCAGAAGCCGGCCGTGCACCGCTACCCGGGCTCCATGGCCAAGCGGATCCAGCAGCTGTGCCAGTACCTCGTCGAGCACTACGACGGTGACGCCGAGGCCGTCTGGAAGGACGTCGGCACCGGCAAGGAACTGCTGAAGCGGCTGGCCGGGCTGCCGGGCTTCGGCAAGCAGAAGGCCCAGATCTTCCTCGCCCTGCTCGGCAAGCAGCTCGGCGTGCGGCCGACGGGGTGGAGGGAGGCCGCGGGCGCTTACGGCGAACCGGAGTCCTTCCGTTCCGTCGCCGACATCACCGGGCCCGAGTCGCTGGTCAAGGTGCGCGCGCACAAGCAGGAGATGAAGGCGGCGGCCAAGGCGGCGAAGGCCACCGGCCAGTAGCGGCTGCCCACCGGCCAAGCAGACATCCCTCCCTCCCCGGGCCGTCCTGGGCGACGGACGCCAGCCTCCAGGGCCGCCCTGGCAGGCAGGCATCAAGCCCCCGGGCCGCCCCGGGAGGCGGACGCCAGCCTCCCGGCCCACCCCGGCCCTCAGACCTCAACCTCCCGGCCCGCCCGGGGCGGCGGGCATCAGGCCCCTTGGCCGCGCCCCGGGAGGCAGGGACCCGCCTCCCGGCCCACCCCGACCCCCAGACCTCAAGCTCCCTGCTCACCCGCGGCGGGGAACGCCAACGTCCGGCCCATCCAGACCGGCAGGCATCAGGCCCCGGCCCGCCCCGGGCGGCGGACGCCAGCTTCCCGGCCCGTCCCAACCCGTCCCAACAGGCAGGCAATAGGCCCCCTGGCTCCACCCCGACCGGCAGGCATCAGCCTCCTGGACCGTCCCAGGTGGCGGGTCGCTCCGGGCCGGTCCGAGCATGGACCATGCCTCACGGTCACACCCCACCCGCGACGGGGAACGACCTCCCGTGACCCCCGCCGCACCGCAGCCGGTCCCCCGCGGCACCCGCCGGAAGGCGTGGCCGCGGGTGCTCGTCCTGCTGCTCGCCCTGCTCGTGCCGGGCGCCCACGCCGAGGCCTGCACAGGGCCGATGGCCACCGTCTCCGGGGAGAGCACGGCCGTCGAGTGCGACGTCCTCGACACCGCTCTGCGCCCTTCGGCCCGGGCCGCCCGGCGCACCGCCGTCCCGCTGCGGCCCGCCCCGCTCCCCGCCCCCGGGCCCGCGTACACCGCACCGCGCCCCGTGCCCGTACCGCCGGGCCCGCCGTACGCCCCTCGTCCCCTCCGCTCCGAAGTCCTGCGCTGCTGACCGGACCGGCCCCACCGGCCCCTCAGCCCCGCACGGAACAGGAACAACGAGGAACGGAACGACGAGGAACAGCCATGCTTCAAGACCCGTACGCGGTCCTGCGCGCCCTGCTGCGCGCCGAGGCCGCCCGCAGCGCCCCCAAGCCCCATTCCAAGCCGGACCCACGGAAGCCGCAGCAGCCCTCGAAGGAACGAGAACGCGGCTGATTCCCCCCGCTGATCCCCCGCGGCGGAGGCGGCCCCAGAGAAGAAGCACAGAGAAGAAGCACAGAGAAGCGCTAGCGCCTCCGCCGCCCCGAACGCCGGGCCGTCCCGAACAGCGACCGCGTGATCTCCCGCCCGATCTGCGTCCCCACGGACCGGGCCAGGGACTTGAACACGCCGCTGCCGACCACCTGCTCCACGGCGGACGGCCGTCCCTCCGCACGCTCCTCCACCGGGGCGGTGGCCTCCCGCATCTCGTCCGGCCCCTTCGCCCCGCGGCCGCGCCGGTCGCCCCGGTCGCCCGTCAGCCGCTCGTACGCCGACTCCCGGTCCACGGCCCGGGCGTACCGCTCGTACAGCGGCGACTCCGCCACCGCCCGGTCCAGGGCCTCCTGGCCGACCGGGCCCATCAGGGACTCGGGCGCGCGCAGCCGGGTCGCGGCGACGGGCGTCGGGGCGCCCTTCTCGCTGAGCACCGTCACCACCGCCTCGCCCGTCCCCAGGCCGGTCAGCACCTCTTCGAGGTCGTAGGGGGACTTCGGGAAGGTCTTCACCGTGGCGTTCAGGGCCTTCTGGTCGTCGGGGGTGAAGGCGCGCAACGCGTGCTGGACGCGGTTGCCGAGCTGGGCGAGGACATCGGCGGGTACGTCCTTCGGGGTCTGCGTCACGAAGAAGACGCCGACCCCTTTCGAGCGAATCAGGCGCACGGTCTGCGTGATCGACTCCAGGAACGCCTCCGAGGCGTCATCGAAGAGCAGATGCGCCTCGTCGAGGAAGAAGACCAGCCGGGGCTTGTCGACGTCGCCCAGCTCGGGCAGATCGTGGAAGAGGTCGGCGAGCAGCCACATCAGGAACGTCGAGAACAGCTGTGGCCGGTCCTGTACGGCGCTCAGCTCCAGGACGGAGACGGTGCCGCGTCCGTCCTCACCCGTCCGGAGCAACTCGGCCGTGTCGAACTCCGGCTCCCCGAAGAAGCCGGACGCGCCCTGCGCCTCGAAGGCCGTCAGGGACCGCAGGATCACCCCGGCCGTGGCGGCCGACAGACCGCCGACCGTCTTCAGCTCCTGGCGGCCCTCGTCCGAGGTCAGGAAGGTCACGACGGCCCGGAGGTCCTTGAGGTCGATCAGCTCCAGGCCCTTGCCGTCGGCGTAGTGGAAGATCAGGGTGAGGGACTGCTCCTGGGTCCGGTTCAGCCGCAGCACCTTGGACAGCAGCACCGGTCCGAAGCCCGTGACCGTGGCCCGGACGGGGATGCCGCGGCCGATGCCGCCGAGGGCGTAGTACTCGACCGGGAACCCCGTCGCCTTCCACTGCTGGTGGACGTCCTTGGCCCGGCCCTCGACCCGGGCGTCCCGGCGGCCCGGCGCCGCGATCCCGGAGAGGTCGCCCTTGATGTCGGCGAGGAAGACGGGCACGCCCTGGGCGGACAGCTGCTCGGCGATCAGCTGGAGCGTCTTGGTCTTGCCGGTGCCGGTGGCGCCCGCGACCAGGCCGTGGCGGTTGAGCATCGCCAGCGGCACCCGGATCTGCGCGTCCGGCAGGCACGTGCCGTCCCACAGCAGCGCCCCCAGCTGCAGGGCAGGTCCGGAGAAGGCGTAGCCGGAGGCGATCTTCAGGGCCTCCTGCGGGAGGGCGGCGGCACGCTCCGACACTTCCGGAGCCGGGGCCGACGGCATGGTCTCGCGGTCCGGCATATTCACGCCCCTGTTCCCGGTTCGTACCGCCTTGTGGGGTTTTTTTCAGCGTCGCACTACGGCGCCATGGCTGCGCCCGGAACGTCTTGCCCGGTAGGCTTTCCGTGTGATCTTCAAGCGCATCGGAAACGGCCGGCCGTACCCCGACCACGGCCGGGAAAGCACCCGGCAGTGGGCGGACGTCGCGCCGCGCCCGGTCCGCCTCGATCAGCTCGTGACGACCAAGGGGCAGCTGGACCTGGAGACCCTCCTCGCCGAGGACTCGACGTTCTACGGCGACCTCTTCGCGCACGTCGTGAAGTGGCAGGGCGATCTGTACCTGGAGGACGGCCTGCACCGCGCGGTGCGGGCGGCGCTCCAGCAGCGCCAGGTGCTGCACGCGCGCGTGCTCGAACTCGACTGACCCGACCGATTCGACCGACTCTCCGCCGGTAACGGGTTGGCCCTTTCGGGTTCGTGTGGTCCGTCTGGCCGATGTCGAATGATCATCTAGTAGGCATCGTCGCCCAGGCGCACTACGCTGCGCTCATGAGCATGCTGACTCCCCCCGGCATGGGCGGCAAGTACCGCATCACGGGCAACAAGTACCCCCGGATGCGCGGGCCCCGGCGGCGCGGCAGGCTCGTCGTCGCGGTCGTCGCCTCCGTCGCCGTGCTCGGCGTGGGCGGCTGGGGCACCCTGCAGCTCATCGACGTCTTCACCGGCGGCGGCAGAAAGGCTTCGGCAGCCGGCAACGGCACGGACTGCGCCCCCAGGACCAAGGCGAGCGCCTCGCCCGCCGCCAAGGCGCTGCCCGAGCCGCGCACGATCACGGTCAACGTCTTCAACGCCACCACCCGCAGCGGCCTGGCGAAGAAGACCGCCGACGAGCTGAAGAAGCGCGGCTTCAAGATCGGCGACGTGGGCAACGCGACCAAGCAGTACGACAAGAAGGTCAAGGGCACCGGCGTGCTGCTCGGCCCCGCCGCCGCCCTCGACACCTCGCTGCCCGTGCTCGGCACGCAGCTCCCGGACGCCGAACGGCGGACCGAGGCGGCGCGCAAGGGTGCCGAGGTCGACCTCGTCATCGGCGACGGCTTCAAGGAACTGGCGAAGAAGCCCGCCGCCGACCGGGCCCTGGCCGAGCTGGCCAAGCCCGAGCCGGCGGCTACGCGGAAGAAGGGCTGCTGAGAGGGGTGCTGACAGGGCTGGTGCGAGGGCCCCTCATGGGCCCGGGGGTGTCTTACTCCGCCGCGCCGTACATCCGGTCGCCCGCGTCGCCGAGGCCGGGCACGATGTAGCCGTGCTCGTTCAGGCGCTCGTCGACCGAGGCGGTCACGACCGTCACCGGGGTGCCGGCCAGCTCGCGCTCCATGATCTCGACGCCCTCCGGGGCGGCCAGCAGCACCACGGCGGTCACATCGTCGGCGCCGCGCTTGATCAGCTCCTGGATCGCCGCGACCAGCGTGCCGCCGGTGGCGAGCATCGGGTCCAGCACGTACACCTGACGTCCCGACAGGTCCTCCGGCATCCGCGTCGCGTACGTGGAGGCCTCGAGCGTCTCCTCGTTGCGGATCATGCCGAGGAAGCCCACCTCGGCGGTCGGCAGCAGCCGGACCATGCCGTCCAGCATGCCGAGCCCGGCGCGCAGGATCGGCACCACCAGGGGGCGCGGGTGGGAGAGCTTGACGCCCGTGGTCGTGGCCACCGGCGTCCGGATGTCGACCTGCTCGGTGCGCACGTCGCGCGTGGCCTCGTAGGCGAGCAGGGTGACCAGCTCGTCGGCGAGACGGCGGAAGGTCGCGGAGTCGGTGCGCTGGTCGCGCAGCGTGGTGAGCTTGTGGGCGACCAGTGGGTGGTCGACGACGTGGAGACGCATGTCCACAACAGTAGCCGGGCCGGGTGACACGGGCCGCACGGCGTTCGCCGGCGTCAATCACCCGTCAGGGGGAAGGCGAGGAAGGACGAACTGGGGGTGACGAGCCAGATGCCCGACCGGGATCAACGAGAGGATCCGTCGCCGCGCGCATGGCCCGGGGCGGACCCGGCGGCCGGCCGGACGGACGAGTCGGACGTGTCTTCCGCCGAACGCCGCCGACGCCGCGCCCGCTTCCTGCGCGACCTCGCCGAGGCCCGCGAACTACGCGACCGAGTCCAGCCCCGCCGCGCCAAGACGGCCCGCCTACGGCACGCCATGCGCATGCGCACGTTCCGCTGGTAACGCCGACCGCGCCTGCCGTGGGCGCATGCCGACCGCCCACACGCACCCGTCGGTGGGCCGCACACCTTCCGTCGGTGGGCCGCACACGCTTTCGCCGACAGGTCCCGCGCCCATTCCGCCGGTAGGTCCCGCACACCTTCCGTCGGTGGGCCGCACACCTTCCGTCGGTGGGCCGCGCACTCTTTCGCCGACAGGTCCCGCGCGCGTTCCGCCGTAGTCCCGCACACGTCGGTCCAGGGCGTGGCCTCCACGGGTCCGCCAGTGGGCCCGACGCGTTCGCCACCGCGACCACTGCGTCCGCCCGCTGGTACCCGCACGCGTTCCGGCTGGTGACATCCGCACCGGTCCGCCGGTGGTTTACGCACGCGTTCCGGCCGGTGACATCCGCACCGGTCCGCCGGTGGTTTACGCACGCGTTCCGGCCGGTGACATCCGCACCGGTCCGCCGCTGGTACCCGCACGCGTTCCGGCCGGTGACATCCGCACCGGTCCGCCGGTGGTTTACGCACGCGTTCCGGCCGGTGGCGTCCGCACCGGTCGTGGCATCCGCACGCGTCCATCAGTGTCGTGCCCGCCCCGCGGGTCCGCCGTGGCGCCCGGCGGGTCCTCCCGTGGGAGCCGGATGCGTCCGCCGGCGGCACCGATCGCGTCCCGCCCGTGGAACCCGCCGCCCATCCCCCGGAGGGAACCCGTACGCGCCCGACCGTGGGACGGACCCCCGTGTCTTCCTCCGCGCAGGAAACGGGTGAGGAAACCGTCGGAGAAGATCACGAACCGCGCGGGCGTTGTCGCGGTGACCATGGGTGAAGTGGGGGAAAGCCGCGTACGATCCGCAGGTGGCGGCAACGGGCGGGCGATCGAAACTGCCGGACACAGGGTGCCGAAGACGTCCCCTGAACGCCTTGTTTCTGCCACGATTCCGAGTGGGCGGGGCTCGGACGAGCACTCCCCGCCCTCAACCTCCGCCGGGGGGACCCCCAACCGGCACGCCTCTGACCAGTGGGAGAGTCACGGTGTACTTCGCCGCACTGCTCGCGCGCACCGAAGACGGGTGGAAAGCGAGCGACACAGAGCTCGACGATGTGGAAACCCTGTCGGATCTTGCCGACCTGGCCCGTGAGTCCTCCCCCGACGAGGACACGGTGCTCGTGCTCATCGAGCAGGAGGACGCCTGGTTCGGCGTCGTCCGCGTGGACGGCGAGGACGACCCTCGCATCTACGTCTCCGACGCCGCCGCCGCTGCCCGCAGCAGCTACGGCGAGATCCTCCTCACCGACGAACTGCTCGGCCGCGACCCGGACGACGGGGACGACCTGGACGCCCTCGACCTCGACGGCACCGAGGACGGTGAATCCGACGAGGACGACGCCGACAGCGGCGACGGGGCCACCGGATCGGCGGACGCCGTGCCGCACGGGCCGGTCGGCGACCCCCAGATCCTCGACGACCTCGGCGTCAGCGAGAAGGAGCTGCGTCTGATGTCGACCGAGGCCGTCACCGAGATCGCCGAGTCCCTGGGCGCCTCCGAGACCCTGGAGACCGTCCGCTGACCAGTCCTCCCGCCGGTCAAGGACCGCCGGATCCCGTACGGGACCCCTGGCGGACCGCGATGCGACTCGCCCTGGACCAGGCCGCCGAGGCCGTCCGGGGCGGGGACGTCCCGGTCGGGGCCGTCGTACTGGCCCCGGACGGCACGACCGTGCTCGCGGCCGGGCACAACGAACGCGAGGCCGGCGGCGACCCGACGGCCCACGCGGAGCTCCTCGCCATCCGCCGCGCCGCCGCCGAGCTCGGCCAGTGGCGGCTCGCCGGCTGCACCCTCGTGGTGACGCTGGAACCCTGCACGATGTGCGCGGGTGCCATCCAGCAGTCCCGCGTCGACCGTCTCGTCTACGGCGCCCGCGACGAGAAGGCCGGCGCGGCCGGCTCCCTCTGGGACCTGGTCCGCGACCGGCGGCTCAACCACCGGCCCGAGGTCATCGAGGGCGTGCTCGCCGGGGAGTGCGCGCGGCTGCTGAGCGGCTTCTTCCGGAACCGCTGAATACCGATTTCGGAGCACGCCGGACCTTGCTGTAAGGTCTCCCTCGGTAGCGTGTCCGAGCGGCCGAAGGAGCTCGCCTCGAAAGCGAGTGTGGCGCAAGTCACCGAGGGTTCAAATCCCTCCGCTACCGCTTGTGAAGGGCCCCGTCGTCAGACGGGGCCTTTCGTGCGATCCGCCCCTTCGTGTCCGTGGACCTTCGTGCGATCATGTGCGCTGTTTGGGACACCAGAGACAGGGGAGGCCGCGATGGCGGTGAACGCGAAGAAGGTCGCCGTCTACGTCGTCGTGGTTTTCGGGCTGTACGTGATCGTCACGGACCCGGAGAAGGCATCCGACTACGTCCTTGTAGGGTTCCAGGGCATATCGGACGCCGCCAGTGCCCTCGGCGACTTCGCCACCTGGGTCGCCAACGGAGGAAAGTGATGATCCGCCACCTGGTCCTCTTCAAGCTCAACGAGGGCGTCGAGCGCGACGACCCGCGAGTCGTGCAGGGCGTCGAGGCCTTCCGCGCGCTCGACGGCGCGATCCCCGAGCTCCGGTTCTGGGAGCTCGGCTGGAACATCAGCGACCGCCCCATCGCCCACGACTTCGCCATCAACTCGGCCTTCGACGACGCGGACGCGCTGCGCCGGTACGTGGAGCATCCCGACCACCAGGCGGGTGTCGCGCTGTGGCGCGAGTTCGCCACGTGGGTGATCGCCGACTACGAGTTCTGAGGCGCCCAGCACCTGTGCGCTTCGAGCCCTCCGTCGTCTTGACGGGGGGCTCTTCCGTGGTGCGCGCTGTCTGATGCCGCTTTTCATCCCTCAACACGTAGTTATGGGGTGCTTGCACACAGTGGACATGTCTTGTGATGCTATGACCGCTTTTGATGGAAGAGTTGACTGATGGGTTGACGGATGACGAGGTGGAGTTGACCGTGCTGGCCAGTACTGCGCCTCAGGCACCCTCCTCTGCCTCGGAAGCCTCCTCGGAAGCGACTGCCCCAGCGACTGCCCAAACGGCTCCCCAGCGGAGCCGTGGTGCGGACACGCGCGCCCTCACACAGGTCCTCTTCGGTCAGCTCAAGGAGCTCCAGCCTGGCACGCCGGAGCACGACCGGGTGCGCGGGGCGCTCATCGAGGCCAACCTCCCGCTCGTGCGCTACGCGGCCGCCCGTTTCCGCTCCCGGAACGAGCCGATGGAGGACGTTGTCCAGGTCGGCACCATCGGGCTCATCAACGCCATCGACCGCTTCGACCCGGACCGGGGCGTGCAGTTCCCGACCTTCGCCATGCCGACGGTCGTCGGCGAGATCAAGCGGTACTTCCGCGACAACGTCCGTACGGTCCACGTACCGCGCCGGCTGCACGAGCTGTGGGTGCAGGTCAACAGCGCGACCGAGGACCTGACCACCTCCTTCGGGCGTACGCCGACGACCTCGGAGATCGCCGAGCGGCTGCGCATCACCGAGGACGAGGTGCTCTCCTGCATCGAGGCCGGGCGGTCGTACCACGCGACCTCGCTGGAGGCCGCGCAGGAGGGCGACGGGCTGCCGGGACTGCTGGACCGGCTCGGCTACGAGGACCCCGCGCTGGACGGCGTGGAGCACCGGGATCTCGTGCGGCATCTGCTCGTCCAACTGCCGGAGAGGGAGCAGCGGATTCTGCTGCTGCGGTACTACAGCAATCTCACGCAGTCTCAGATCAGTGCGGAACTCGGTGTCTCGCAGATGCATGTCTCGCGGCTACTCGCGCGTAGTTTCCAGCGATTGCGGTCTGCGAACAGAATCGACGCGTAACCGCAAACACGAGCGACGGGTCACCTGGGCGAGGGAATCGCTCATCAGGGCCATTCTCGGCAGTTGCGGGCCGACAGGCCGTCAGGCCCCTTGTTTGCAGGGCTGATTCGCGTCTCAGATGTCGACATGTCACTACAGCGTGTTGCCGACATGTGACATTCTGCGTGAAGCGCGTTTGCCGGGGCTTCGGCTCCGGTATTCAGGTGAAGGCTGCGTTCCTCAGACGGGAGCGTTCGCCGCGACCGTCCCGCGACCCAAAGGGGGTGGCATGTCCGCAGAACAGGGCAGCTCGAAGGTGCTCACGCTCGCGGAGAGCGAGACAGCTCCCCATGCTCTCGACTCACTCGGCCCCATCGATGATGCTCCGGCCGTCCTGGCGGCCGAGCCCGCCCCGGTGATTCCGACCGCGGGCGCCATCGACACCCGCACCCTGTCCCGCTCCCTGTTCCTGCGGCTGGCCGCGCTCGACGAGGACAGCCCCGAGCGTGCGTACGTCCGTGACACGCTGATCGAGCTCAATCTGCCGTTGGTGCGATACGCCGCCGCGCGGTTCCGGTCGCGGAACGAGCCGATGGAGGACATCGTCCAGGTCGGCACGATCGGGCTGATCAAGGCGATCGACCGGTTCGACTGCGAACGGGGGGTCGAGTTCCCCACGTTCGCGATGCCTACCGTGGTCGGGGAGATCAAGCGGTTCTTCCGTGACACGTCCTGGTCGGTGCGGGTGCCGCGGCGGCTGCAGGAGTTGCGGCTGGCGCTGACGAAGGCCAGTGACGAGCTCTCGCAGAAGCTGGACCGGTCTCCTACGGTCACCGAACTCGCGGCCGTGCTCGGGGTGTCCGAGGAGGACGTCGTCGACGGGCTGGCGGTGGGGAACGCGTACACGGCGTCCTCGCTGGACTCGCCGGCACCGGAGGACGACGGCGGCGAGGGGTCGCTGGCGGACCGGCTGGGGTACGAGGACACGGCGCTGGAGGGCGTCGAGTACCGCGAGTCCCTGAAGCCGCTGCTGGCGAAGCTGCCGCCTCGTGAGCGGCGGATCATCATGCTGCGGTTCTTCGCGAACATGACCCAGTCGCAGATCGGCGAGGAGGTCGGCATCTCGCAGATGCACGTCTCCCGGCTGCTGACTCGGACGCTGGCGCAGCTGCGGGAAGGGCTGATCTCGGACTGACCGGGGGCCGGGGCGCGGTCGCCTCGGCGCGGTCGCCTGCTCGCCGGTGGTGGGTCGGGGCCGCGCCGGGGGGTGTCCGTCCTCGGAACGTCGCGATGGGGTCTCACGCCGACTGACTGTTCGTTGACGCGACAACCGCTGCGGGCGGACACCCCCCGACACGGCCCCTTGCGTGAGCCGGCGGGTGCGGGTTCGCTCGGCTGCGGGCATGCGTGCCGCTTAGGGCGGCACGGGTGGGCGGTGGGGGTCCCCCCGCTCGAGCGAAGCCGAGAGTGGGGGAGGCACCCCGCTACGCGGGGCTGCGCACCCACCCGGCCTCAACACCAACGCCGAGCGCCTCGCCGCGCCGAGTTGCGAACCGCCCGGCCTCAGCAAAAGCGCCGGGTACTCACCGACTTACGCCAGCGCCAGCCAAGCCACCGCCGCGACGACCGCTACGGCGACGACGACGCCGAGGATGAGGCCGATGCGCGGGCCGCCGCCGGCGGGCGTCGCCGCGGCCTGCCGCCCCTGCGGCGCCTCGTCGACGAACGCGCGGAACATCTGGGTGCTGCCGGCAGGGTCGTGGTTGCCCTGGGGGGCCTGGTTGTTAGCCATGGCCCGAGACCCTAGCGAAAACGCCCGGGCTCCCCAAGTGGGGGTTGGTCTTCCGTTTGCCCCGGGACGACCGGTACCACCACCCTCGCCACCAGCACATTTACTGACGCAATACTTGCCTTTGCCAAGTTTTGATGCCGCATTCACCTCCTTTATTTGCCTTCAGCAACCAACAGCTCCTATGGTTGCCCTAAGCAACGAAAGCGGGAGGTGTCATGGCCGAGAGGGCGCAGTACGAAGAGCTGGTCCGCCAGTTCAGTGCCTTCGGTGCCGTGAAGCGGGAGCTCGGCCGGATCATGCCGGCCGAGTGCCCCGGCGGGTCGGCGGCCGTTCTGACCCTGCTGGGCCGCCATGGCGACATGCGCATGAGCAAGCTCGCCGAGCTGCTCGCGGTGGACATGTCGGTCACCAGCCGCCATGTCACGCACGTCGTGGACCGGGGCTGGATCGAACGCTCCCCCGACCCCGCGGACAAGCGCTCGCGCATCCTGCGCCTCACGCCCAAGGGACACGCGCAGCTCGACGAGTTGTCCCGGCGGACCACCGAGGTGCTGGAGGAGCGCCTGAGCGACTGGTCCGACGAGGACGTCCGCCGGCTCACGCAGCTGATGGCGCGGCTGCGGGAGAGCTTCGACTGCCGGACCGGGACCCGGGCCGCACCCAGCGCTTTCGACCAGACCACCCGTACACCCGCAAGCACGTAAGAAAAGGAAGCCCATGGCAACGACCACACCAGCCGGTGTGCGGGCTCATGCCAAGCACGGGGGAGGCTCGCACAGCTCCTCCGGCGACGGCGCTCCGATGACGCACCGGCAGATCATGGAGGCCCTCACCGGCCTTCTGCTCGGCATGTTCGTCGCGATCCTGTCGTCGACGATCGTCTCCAACGCCCTGCCCCGGATCATCGGCGACCTCGGTGGCGGCCAGAGCGCCTACACCTGGGTCGTCACCGCGTCCCTGCTGACGATGACGGCGTCCACGCCGCTGTGGGGCAAGCTCGCCGACCTGTTCTCCAAGAAGCTGCTGATCCAGATCGCGCTCGTCGTGTTCGTGCTGGGCTCGGCCGCGGCCGGCATGTCGCAGAACCCGGGCATGCTCATCGCCTTCCGCGCCGTCCAGGGCATCGGCATGGGCGGTCTGTCCGCGCTGGCCCAGATCATCATGGCGGCGATGATCTCGCCGCGTGAGCGTGGCCGGTACAACGGCTATCTGGGCGCCACGTTCGCCACCGCCATGGTCGGCGGGCCGCTGGTCGGCGGTGTCATCACCGACACCGACTGGCTCGGCTGGCGCTGGTGCTTCTACGTCGGCGTGCCCTTCGCCGTGATCGCCCTGATCGTGCTGCAGAAGACCCTGCACCTGCCCGTGGTCAAGCGGAAGGTCAAGGTCGACTGGGCCGGCGCCTTCTTCATCAGCGCGGCCGTATGCCTGCTGCTGGTCTGGGTGACCTTCGCCGGGGACAAGTACGACTGGGTGTCGTGGCAGACCTACGCGATGGTCGGCGGTTCCGTGGTGCTGCTGGCGGTGTTCGTGCTCGTCGAGGCGAAGGCCAGTGAGCCGATCATTCCGCTGCGGCTGTTCCGCAACCGCACCATCACGCTGGCCTCCGTCGCCTCCCTGTTCGTCGGTGTCGCGATGTTCTCGGGGACCGTGTTCTTCAGCCAGTACTTCCAGCTGGCGCGGGACAAGTCGCCGACGATGTCCGGGGTCATGACCATTCCGATGATCGCGGGACTGTTCGTCTCCTCCACCGTCTCCGGGCAGGTCATCACCCGCACCGGGCGCTGGAAGGCGTGGCTGGTCGCCGGTGGTGTGCTGGTGACCGCGGGCCTCGGGCTGCTGAGCACGATCCGGTACGACACCGAGTACTGGCACATCGCGGCCTTCATGGCGCTGATGGGCCTCGGCATCGGCATGATGATGCAGAACCTGGTGCTCTGCACGCAGAACCAGGTGGAGCCGGGCGACCTGGGCGCCGCCAGCTCCACGGTGACCTTCTTCCGGTCCCTGGGCGGTGCGGTCGGCGTCTCGGCGCTGGGCGCGGTCCTGGGCAACAAGATCACCGACTATGTGAAGGACGGCCTCGCCGACCTCGGCGCCAAGGGCGCGGCCTTCGGTCACGCCGGCACGGGCGGGGGCGGCATCCCCGACCTCGACGCGATGCCCGCGCCGCTGCGCACCGTCGTGGAGAGCGCCTACGGGCACGGTGTCGCGGACGTGTTCCTCTACTCGGCCCCGCTGGCGCTGCTCGCCCTGCTGGTGTCGCTGTTCATCAAGGAGGTCCCGTTGAAGACGAAGGGTGGGCTGGCGCAGGCCGCCGAGCCGGAGACGGCTGCGGCTCCCGCCGGGGCCGAGGCTCCCGCCGCCGAGAAGGCCGTGCCGAGCTGGGCCGTGGCGGAGAGCGAGGCCGTCGACGGCACCGGGGCCGAGGGCACGCAGCGGCTCGCCGCCGTCGCCACGGAGGTGCGTGCCGAGGAGGCCTCCGGCGGTGCTCCCGGCGTCCCCGTTCACGGGTTCGTCCGCGGCGCCGAGTCCGTGCCCGTGCCGCAGGCCGCCGTCACGCTGATCTCGCTGGCCGGGCGTCAGCTGGGCCGGTCCGTGGCGCAGGCCGACGGCTCGTACGCGGTGGACGCCCCGGGCTCCGGGTCGTACGTGCTGATCGCCTCCGCCGACGGCTTCCAGCCGCAGGCGTCCACGGTCGTGGTGAACGGCGAACCGGTCGCCTACGACATCCTGCTCAGCGGCACCAGCGGCCTGACCGGTCTGGTGCGGGCCGCCGAGAACGGGCTGCCGGTGAAGGACGCGATGGTCATCGTGACCGATGTGCGTGGCGATCTGCTGGCCAACGGGACCACCGGTGAGCAGGGCGAGTTCACCTTCGCCGAGCTGGTGCCGGGGGCGGTGACCGTCGCGGTGAACGCCGCCGGATACCGGCCGCGGGCCCTGCCCGTCGAGGTGGGCGGCACCGGGGTCACCCGGGTCGAGATAGACCTGGACTCGGGGGCTCGCGTCCAGGGTGTCGTGCGGGCTCCGCACGGCCCGCTGGCCGACGCCCGCGTGACGCTGGTCGACCAGGCGGGCAACGTCGTCGGCTCGGCCACGACCGGGACGGACGGGGCGTACGCCTTCACCGACCTGGACGGCGGCGAGTACACCGTCATCGCCACGGGCTACCCGCCGGTGGCCACCGCCCTGACGGTCACGGGCTCCGGCGCGGACGGCCACGACATCGAGCTCGCCCACCCCGGCGAGTAGCAACGACCCCGGCCCGTGACAGGTGGGCGCGCTCTGAGCGGAGGTGCGCCCCCTGTCGCGGGCCGGTTTCTTTGATGAGGAGTAGCTGAGATGGGACTGACCGCGAGGATCCGTACCCGGGACGGTTGGGCCGTGTCGCACGCGGTCGTCACGGTGGCGGACATGAGGGGCGCGCAGGTGCTGCGGGCCGAGGCCGACGCGGAGGGCGCCGTGCGGGACGCGACGCCGCTGGAGGCGGGGGCCTACACCGTGATCGTGACGGCTGTGGGCTATGCGCCCGCGGCTTCCAGTGTGATCGTCACCGCGAGCGGGCGGGCCGAGGTCGGCTCGGTGACGCTGGCGCGGCAGGGCGGCACCGAACTGCCGCCGCCCGGCCCGTGGACCGTCGACCCGGTGCACTCCAGCGTGGCCGCCGTGGCCCAGCACCTGGGCATCTCCAGCGTGCACGGACGGTTCACGGAGTTCTCCGGCTCGATCGAGATCGCCCCGGACGACGTCACCAAGTCGCGGGTGGAGGCGGTGATCCGGGCCGCGTCGATCGACACCGGAAACGTCATGCGCGACGGGCACCTGAAGTCGCCGGACTTTCTCGATGTGGAGCGGTTTCCCGAGATCACCTACCGGTCGACGGGGCTCACGGAGGCCGGGTCCGACCGGTGGACCGTCCACGGCGAGCTGGGCATGCACGGTGTCGTACGGCCGGTCGATCTGGACCTCGCCTACCTCGGTACCGGGCCGGACCCGTGGGGCGGCACCCGCGCGGCGTTCCGGGCCACGACCGAACTGCACCGCGAGGACTTCGCGATGAACTACAACCAGGTCCTCCAGGCGGGCATCGCCGCCATCGGTACGACGCTCAAGGTGGAGCTGGACATCCAGGCCGTGCAGGGCGAGTCACTGCCGGCGGTGTGAGGCCGGGTCGCGCGGCTGGGAGACTCTCGCCACCAACTGGTCGCACAGGTCGCGGAGCTTGACGTTCCGGTCCTGCGAGACCCGGCGCAGCCGCTCCAGCGCGACGCGCGCGTCGACCCGCTCCCGGGCCATGAGGATGCCGATCGCCTGGTCGATGACGCTGCGGGAGAGCAGCGCGGTGCGCACATCGGCCGCGGACTGGCGCCCGCGTTCGATCCGCAGCGCCACGTCGATCGCGTCCCCGGCCCGGGCCGCGAACGCACGGGCCGCATCCCGGCCCGCACCCAGCGAGCCGGACTCCTCGCCGTAGAAGTTGAGCGCCGCGCCCGTCTCGCCCTCTATGGCGATGGGCACGGCCAGCACGCACCGGACCCCCTTGGACAGCGCGTAGCGCGTGTACTCCGGCCAGCGTGACTCCGCCGTCAGATCGTCGGCGTACTGCTCTTCGCCGGTCTCGGCGGCCTCCACACAGGGGCCCGAACCGTTCTCGTACTGCCGCAGGTCCAGGCCGCTGGGCAGGCCGTCGCTGCCGGCCAGCGTGAGCAGCCGCCCGGCACGGCGCACCGTGATACTGCACGCGGCGGCGCCGGGCACCTCTCGCACCGCACGGTCGGTCAGATCGTGCAGCAGGGTGTCGAGACCACTGCTGCGCACCATCGCCTGGTCCAGCGTGTCGGACGTCTCGGAGCTCATGACCGTACGTGTATCCCGTCGCCGCCCGCGCACGCCCCCGACGTAACCGGGCTCACGTCAGGTGCTGTTGTGCGTGCCGACGATGCGGCGGGCGATGTCCCGCAGTTTCACGTTCTCCCGCTGGGAGGCCCGCACCAGGCTCTCGAAGGCGGCGGCCGCGTCGATGCCCTGGCGCTCCATCAGGATGCCGGTGGCCTGGCCGATCAGGTCCCGGGTGTGCATGGCCTCGGTGAGCTGCTCGCGCACGGTCGCGGAGTCCAGGGCGATGCTGACGTGCGCGGTGAACAGCCGGCCGATGCGCGTCGCGTCCTCGTCGAAGACGCCCGGCTTGCGCGCGTAGGCCGTGAGCACGGTAAGCCGGCGGCGGTCGGCGCGCAGCCGCAGCGACAGCGCCGAGCGCAG
Source organism: Streptomyces sp. NPDC008137 (assembly GCF_042957035.1). NCBI lineage: Bacteria > Bacillati > Actinomycetota > Actinomycetes > Kitasatosporales > Streptomycetaceae > Streptomyces > Streptomyces sp. NPDC008137. The sequence goes on from NZ_JBIBHN010000009.1 coordinate 137,831, forward strand.
GCCCAGGGCCGACAGCACGTCCCAGCCGTCGTCCGCGTCGCTGTCCCCTATCCGCGCCACCGGGCTGTTCCACAACCGCTCCCAGTGCCCGTGCGGTTCGCGGCCGGTGTGCCGGGCCTCGGCGGAGCGCACGACCTCGTCGGTCCAGGCGAGCGTACGGAGCCGGCTGCCGCGCTCGAGCACGGAGACGCCGGCGTGCTCGGCCCCGGGCATGAGGTGCACGGCCAGCCGGACGGCCGTACGCAGGGTGTTGTGGGGGGTGAGCGTCTCGTGCAGCTGCTGAGACGCCACCGTCAGGGCTTCGGCCAGCTCAAAGCCAGCCGGAAAACGGGGCAAATCAGGAAACTCGGACGCAGCCACCACGAACCTCTTCGGCATGCACGGCCATGGCCGTGCGCAGGAGAGCTCCGCAGCACATTCCCGACTGCGAGCACAGGACGGACAGCACTCTAGCTGCTCGGTTGCGTCCAGGTGACGTCCGGCCGACGGCCGCGACAGGCGCTTCCGCAGCCACACCCCGGCGTGGTGGAATGGGCCCACGGGTCAGGAAGCGGCCTTACCGGAATCCGGACGAACGTCTGCCAGGTGAGTGCTGTGACTTTCATCCCGAATCCCACCGAACCGGAGGACCTGCCCGGACGGGTGTACCTCACGATGCCCGCGGAGATCGACTTCTGCAACGCCGCCGAGCTGCTCCCGCTCATCATGTCCGCGGCCCGGGACCGTGGTGACAGGCTGGAACTGCTCGTCCTCGACCTCTCCCGCACGTCCTTCATGGACTCCCAGGGCGTCCGCCTCATCAACGACATCCGGCACCGGCTGCGCCCCGGGGCCCGGGTGCGTCTGGTGGCCCGGCCCGACGGCGTCGCGAGCAGCGTCCTGGAGCTGACCGGACTGCGCCGGGACGTCCCCGTGTACGACAACCTGGCGGAGGCCATGGCGTCGTAGGCTGCCGCCCATGGCACCGAACATCGCGACGAACACCCGTGTCTCCCTCGACGAGTTGCTCGACTTCGTACGCCCCCGGCACCACGCGATCCTGCTGACCCGACGGTCCGACGAAGGCCCCCAGGGCTCGCCGCTGACCTGCGGCGTCGACGACTCCGGCCGGATCGTGGTCTCCACGTACCCGGAGCGGGCCAAGACCCGCAACGCCAAGCGGGACCCGCGCGTGAGCCTGATCGTCCTGAGCGACGACTGGAACGGCCCGTGGGTGCAGATCGACGGCACCGCCGAGGTCGTCGACACCCCCGACTCCATCGAACCGCTCGTGGAGTACTACCGGAACATCGCCGGTGAGCACCCCGACTGGGACGAGTACCGCGCGGCCATGGCCAAGCAGGGCAAGTCCATCATCCGGATCACACCGGAGCGGTGGGGGCCGGTGGCGACGGGCGGGTTCCCGGCGCGGCTGGTGGAAGGGGAGTAGCCCCGACGGCGGCTCAGGCGCGGGCGACGATCGTCTCGATGCCGGCGATCAGCAGTTCCAGCGCGAACTCGAAGTCCCGCTCCAGCATCTCCGCCACCGTGTCGCCGCCGCGGGCCGCCATCATCTCTTGGGAGTCCCGGATGAGGTCGGCGGCCTGCGAGGACTCGGTCGCCGTGCTCATGGCGTCCTGGAAGTACTCGTCCAGGGTCATGCCGGCGGCCGCGGCCCGGGTGGAGAGATGGCCCTCGAGGGTGCCGTACCCGTAGACGAACTGGAAGACCGCCGAGATGGTGCTCGTCAGCCGGTTCGTGGGCAGCCCGGCCCTGCGGACCACGCGCTGCACGGCCCTCGAGTACGCCACGTTGTGGGGACCGATGTTGAGGTAGGTGCCGACCAGCTGCGACACCCAGGGGTGGCGGACCAGCAGTCCGCGGTACTCCCGGGCGAGGGCACGCACCTGGTCGCGCCAGTCCTCGTCGGCGTCCGCCTCGGGCAGCCGCATCTCGCCCATGGCCTCGTCCAGGGCGAGTTCGAGGAGGTCGTCCTTGGTGTCGACGTACCAGTAGACGGACATCGCGGTGACGTTCAGCTCACCGGCCAGCCGCCGCATCGAGAACTTCGCCAGCCCCTCGGCGTCCAGCAGCCGCATGGTGACCTCGACGATGCGCGCCCGGTCCAGCCCCGAGGGCTGTCCGCCACCGCGCCGCCGGTGCGCCTTGCCGTCCAGCCACACACTGCTCCGGGCGGCTTTGTCGGCTGCTTTCGCCATGGCGCACCTTCCTCGACTTGCTGATGCCGATCATGCTAGGCGCCCCGCTTTTCGCTCGGGGGCGCGAGCGGTGTCGATCTGCGGCTCCGCCGCGTGGGCGCGACCAGCCACAACGGGTCCCGCAGCCACCCGATTGCCCAGCCGCCCAGCCGCCTACGCGGACTCTGCCCGTTCGGCCCGCCGCAACAACGCCGCCGCGACCAAACCACCCAGCAGAACGGCCACCGCGCCCACCAGCTGACTGCTCTCCAGGCCGGAGGCGAACGCGTCGGAGATCCGCGCCTTCTCCTCCGCCGAGTCCGCCGCCGCCAGCGCCGCGGGCAACGACGCCGCGGACACGGCGACCAGCGACCCGAACCGCGAGTTGAGCACGGCACCGAGGACAGCGACACCCAGCCCGTTGCCGAACTCCGCGAGCGTCCCGTTGATCCCCGCTCCCACTCCCGCCTTCTCGGGCGGAATCGCACTCATGATCGCGTTGGCCATGGCCGGCATGGACAGCGCGACACCGCCACCCATGACGATCAGACCGAGCAGCATCCCGCCGTACCCGTGCCCGCCGAACAGCGCGATCGCCGCCAGCCCCGCGGACACCAGGGTCATACCGAGCGCGATGGCCGCCGGCGTCCCGGCCTTGAGCACCAGCTTCGCCCCGACCCCGGTGAAGTTGAGCGCGACGACGGTCAGCGCCAGCGGCGCGGTCCGCAGCCCGGCGTCCAGCGGCTCGTAGCCGAGGACGAACTGGAGGTGCTGCGTGAGCAGGAACAGCGACCCCGTCATGCCGAACGCCACGAGGATCGTGCCCGCGACCGCGCCCACGAACTTCTGGTTGCGGAAGAAGTGCATGTCGAGCATGGGGTTGTCGACGCGCAGCTCCCACATGACGAAGAGACCGAGTACGACCAGGCCGATCAGCGCGGAGACCAGGACCTGGCCGGACGTCCAGCCGTGCTCGGGCCCGGTGATGATCGCGTAGACGCACGCCGTCATGCCGATGGTCGACAGCACCGCGCCGACCAGGTCGGGCCGGTCGCCCGCCGTGTGCTTGGACTCCGGGACGAGCGCGGCGACCGCGACCAGGCCGAGCACGGCGACCGGGATGTTGATCAGGAAGATGGCGCCCCACCAGAAGTGGTTCAGCATCACACCGCCGATCAGCGGCCCGGCCGCGAACCCGAGCGAACTGACCGTCGACCACAGCGCGATGGCCTTCACCCGCTCCTTGTCGTCGAAGATCTGCACGACGACTGCGAGGATCGTGGTCATCAGCAGGGCGCCGCCGACACCCATGCCCGCACGGGCCGCGATCAGCTGCCCCGGGCTCTGGGAGAGCCCGGCCGCCAGCGAGCCCACGCCGAATATCGCGAGGCCCGCCATCAGCAGCAGCTTGCGGCCGTAGCGGTCGGCGGCGTTGCCCGCGGTGAGCAGCAGGCCGGACTGGACCAGCGCGTACGCGTTCATCATCCACTGGACGTCGGCGGTCGTCGCGTCCATCTCGCGAGTGAGCGAGGGGATCGCCACGTTCAGGATGGTGTTGTCGAGCAGCACGGTGAGCTGCGCGAGGCAGATGACACCGAGGATCAGCCAGCGTTGCGGGTGGCCGCCGGAAACCGTCTGTGGTGGGGCCTGTTCCTGTGGGGACGTCGTCATGCTGTACACCGTAGAACAGTTCCCATACGGCGTACAACGCGGTTTGGGGCCGGATACGGCGAAGGGCGGTGGCATTCGGCCACCGCCCTTCGCCCTTCGCCCTACCGGTCCGTACTCAGGTGACCGTCAGCCGCTCGCCTTCTGTGTGAGGTCGTAGAAGGTGGACGAACCGGCCGTGACCTTCTTGAACGTGGACTCGACCCAGGAGGTGATCTGGGAGGACGTGCCGTCGCTGCTGCCGCCCATGCCGCCGCCGCTGCCCGAGCTGATGAAGTAGTGGATCTTTCCGTCCGCCACGTACTGCTTGAACTGGGCCAGCGTCGGGGACGGGTCCGTGCCGTTGAAGCCGCCGATGGCCATCACCGGGTCGCCGGTGGACAGCTGGTAACTCGCCGCGTTCTGGGCGCCGATGGCCGCCGCGACCCAGGTGTAGTCGTCCGCGTTCTTCTCCAGCAGCGCCTTGGCCTCGGAGCTGACGCTGGCGCCGTTGAGCAGGCCGCCCATGCCGCCACCGCCACCCCTGCCTCCCATGCCGCCCATACGGCCGTCGCCGTTCTGCTGGCCTTGCTGGTTCTGGTTCTGGCCGCCGCCGGGGAAGCCGTTGCCATTGCCGGGCAGCTGGCCCTGACCCTGGCCTTGGCCCTGCTGCCCCTGCTGGTTCTGGCCCTGCTGGCCTTGCTGGTTCTGGCCCCCGCCGGGGAATCCGCCCCCGCCGGGAACACCGCCCATCCTGCCGCCACCGCCGGGGCCGCCCCGGCCGCCGGAGACCGCCGGACCCGCGGTGACGATCGAGCCGGAGTGCCCCTCGTTCAGCGTGGTGAGGGTGTACGCCGCCGGACCGGCCAGCGCGGCGACGAGGCCGAGTCCGGCCGCTCCCAGGGCCAGTCGACGGCCCAGCCGGCCGGCGAAGATCAGGCCGAGGGCGGAGGTCAGACCGCCGACCAGGACGAGCCACTTGAGCCACGGCAGGTAGTCGGAGGAGCGGTTGAGCAGGACGTACCCCCAGGCCGCGGTGGCCGTCATCGCGGCCGCCAGGGTCAGCGACGCCCACGCCCTGTCACGCTTCTCCCAGAGCAGCGCCGCACCCATGCCGATCAGCGGGGCGATGTAGGGGGCGAGGGCCACCGTGTAGTACTCGTGGAAGATGCCCTGCATGTAGCTGAAGACCACCATGGTGATCAGCAGCGAGCCGCCCCAGACCAGGAACGAACCGCGCGTCACCGAGGTCCGGCGGGCCATGGGGGTCCCCCCGCTCGAGCGAAGTCGAGAGTGGGGGAGGGTGGCCACCAGGGCGGCGACGAGCAGGATCAGCGCGGCCGGGATCAGCCAGGAGATCTGGCCGCCGATGGAGGAGCTGAACATCCGGTCCCAGCCGGTCTCGCCCCAGGCGCCGCCGCCGTTGCCGCCCCCTCCGCCACCGCCGACGCTGCCGGTCTCGTCGCCGTTGAGGCGGCCCAGGCCGTTGTAGCCGAAGGTCAGTTCAAGGAAGCTGTTGTTCTGCGAGCCGCCGATGTACGGCCGGGACGACGCGGGCCACAGCTCGACGATCGCGACCCACCAGCCACCGGAGACGACGATCGCGACCAGGGCCGCCGCGAGCTGGCCGATCCGCTTCTTCACCGTCACCGGCGCGCAGACGCCGTAGACGAGGGCGAGCGGCGGGAGGATCAGGAAGGCCTGGAGGGTCTTGGCGAGGAAGGCGAAGCCGATCGCGGCACCGGCCCACAGCAGCCACTTCGTCCGGCCGTCCTCCAGGCCCCGGATGACGAAGTAGCAGGCGGCGGCCATCAGCAGCGCCAGCATCGCGTCCGGGTTGTTGAAGCGGAACATCAGCGCCGCGACGGGGGTGAGCGCGAGCACCGCGCCCGCGATCAGACCCGCCGCGGGGCTGAACCGGCGGCGCACGGCCGCGTAGACGACGGCGACCGTACCGACGCCCATCAGGACCTCGGGGACGAGGATGGCCCAGGAGCTGAGGCCGAAGAGCCGCACCGACAGGGCCATCGGCCACAGCGCGGCCGGGGGCTTGTCGACGGTGATGGCGCCCGCCGCGTCCAGTGAGCCGAAGAAGAAGGCCTTCCAGGACTGGCTGCCGGCCTGGACGGCCGCCGAGTAGAAGGAGTTGGCGTAGCCGGAGGCGCTCAGGTTGTAGAGGTAGAGCGCGGCGGTCACCAGCAGCAGGCCGAGGAAGGCCGGGCGGGCCCAGCGGGGGTCCTCGGGGCGGCCGTGCCAGAGCCGCTGCGCGAAGGGCCGCTTCGGTTCACCGGCGTCGGGGGCCGGTGCCGGGGGGCGGGTCCAGGTGTCGGGACTCGTGTCTCTGCCGGTGGTCTGCTGGTCATAGTGGATCGTCATCGGGAGTCCCTCGGGTCGGTGTCGTTCGGCCGCACCGGCTGGAGCCGCATGGTGGCGTCCCTCCCCCACTGGGCGGTGTCGTGCGCGTACTGGGGGGTGCGCTGCGGGAGCGGCCCGTACGGGTCGTGGCGCGCTGTGGAGAAGGTCGGCGAGGACAGGTGGTGGACCGGGGTGGGCGAGGCGGCCACCGGCGGTTCGCCGTCGCGGCGGTCCGGGAACACCCACGCCCGGAAGAGCAGGAAGCGCAGCACGGTCGCCGCGAGGTTGGCGGCGATGAGCACCGCCAGTTCCGTGGAGTGCGCGGGCTCGGAGGTGGCCGCGCCCAGCGCGGCGAGCGAGCCGCTGGTCAGGGCCAGTCCGATGCCGAAGACGACCAGGCCCTGCGCCTGGTGCCGCACGGCCCCGCCGCGCCCGCGCACCCCGAAGGTGAGCCGCCGGTTGGCCGCCGTGTTGGCGATCGCCGAGACCAGCAGGGCGAGCGCGTTGGCGACCTGGGAGCCGGTGAAGAGGCGGAAGCCGCTGTAGAGCAGCAGGTAGAAGAGGGTCGACAGGGCGCCGACCACGCAGAACCCGACGAGCTGGCGGGCCAGGCCCTTCGGTACGTCCTTGATCTCTCGGTCGCGCGGGTCGTCACCGAACGGCCGGGCGATCCGGTCAAGCGGCAGCGAACCGGTGGCCAGGGCCCTGCCGATCCGCCACACGCCCTTGAGGTCGTCGGTCGCGGTCTTGACGATGTGCACGGTCGAGTCGGGGTCGTCGACCCAGTCGACCGGCACCTCGTGGATACGGAGCCCCGCGCGCTCGGCGAGCACCAGCATCTCGGTGTCGAAGAACCAGCCGGTGTCCTCGACGAGTGGCAGCAGTACCTGCGCCACGTCACGGCGGATCGCCTTGAACCCGCACTGGGCGTCCGAGAAGCGGGCCTGGAGCGAGCCGCGCAGGATGAGGTTGTAGGCCCGGCTGATGAACTCCCGCTTGGGGCCGCGCACCACCCGCGAACTACGGGCGAGCCGGGAGCCGATCGCGAGGTCCGAGTGGCCGGAGATCAGCGGCGCCACCAGCGGGAGCAGGGCGTTGAGGTCGGTCGACAGGTCCACGTCCATGTACGCGAGCACCGGGGCGTCGGAGGCCGACCAGACGGCCCGCAGGGCCCGGCCCCGGCCCTTCTGCTCCAGCCGGGAGAGGGTGACCTCGGGAATCTCCGCCGCCAGCCGCGCCGCCACCTGCGGGGTGGTGTCCGTGGAGGCGTTGTCCGCGACCGTGATGCGGAACGCGTACGGGAACGTCCTCACGAGGTGCTCGTGGAGTCTGCGGACGCACGGCTGGAGGTCCTTCTCCTCGTTGTAGACGGGGATCACTACGTCCAGGACAGGCGTACCGGCTGGCGCGGCCGGGAGGTGCTCCCGCGCCGGCAGGGTGCCGGGAGAAGAGTCGGTTCGCATGGAACCGACTCTCGTCAGGCGCCCTGTTGTACCGATGTGGTGACGCTGTGGCGTGCCTGTGAGTGCTGTTGCCAGCTCATTTCCTGCTGCGGCTGCGCCGCGAGCGCGGGCAGGTGCACCGTGAACACGGTCCGCCCGGGCACGCTGTCGACGGTCACGGCACCGCCGTGCGCGGTCGCCACGGCCTGCACGATGGCGAGGCCTAGACCGGTCGATCCGGTGTTGCGGGAACGCGCGGAGTCGCCGCGCGCGAACCGTTCGAAGACGTGCGGGAGCAACTCGGCGGGAATGCCCTGCCCGTTGTCCTCGACGTCCACGCACAGCCAGGGCCCGCGCCGCTGCACCCGTGCGGTGACGGTCGTGCCCGGTGGCGTGTGATTACGGGCGTTGCCGAGCAGGTTGACGAGGACCTGTTGCAGCCGGGCCGCGTCCGCCGACACGAGCGCGGGCTCGTCGGGCAGGTCCAGACGCCAGTTGTGGTCCTGGCCAGCCGCACGCGCGTCGCTGACCGTGTCCACGACCAGCGGTACGAGGTCGGTCTGCTCGAACCGCAGCGGCCGCCCGGCGTCCAGGCGCGCGAGCAGCAGCAGATCCTCGACGAGCAGCGTCATCCGCCCGGCCTCGGACTCGATCCGCCCCAGCGCGTGCCGGGTGTCGGGCCCGACGTCCTCTCTGCCGCGCCTGGTCAGCTCGGCGTACCCGCGGATGGAGGCGAGCGGAGTGCGCAGCTCATGACTGGCGTCGGCGACGAACTGCCGGACCCGCGTCTCGCTCTGCTGCCGTGCGTGCAGCGCCCCGTGGACGTGGTCGAGCATCCGGTTGAGCGCGGCTCCGACCTGCCCGACCTCGGTGTGCGGATCGGTCTCGGAGTCGGGGACACGCTCGCTGAGGTTGACCTCGCCGGTGTGCAGGGGGAGTTCGGAGACGCGGGTGGCGGTGGCGGCGACTCGGCGGAGGGGGCGGGTGGCGACGCCGATGAGCACGGAACCGGCGATGGCGGCGGCGACCAGTCCGGCGCCGGTGACGCTGACCTCGACGAGGATGAGGGTGTTGATGGTGGTGGTGACGGATTCGGTGGGGAGGGCGACGTAGTAGCTGCCGCTGCCGTCGACTTCGGTGACGTACTGAACGCGGTACTCGCCGAGGTCGGGGATGTCGACGGTGTACATGCCGTGCGTCTTCGGCACCTCGGCGAGGGCGGCCCGCTGCTCGTCGCTGAGCTCGACGGCCAGGTTCCGCTGGAAGGGGCCGTTGTCGTTGGAGGTCTCCTTGGCGAAGACCGCCTCGGTGACGCTGCCGTCGGCACCGACCTCGGCGGCGACGGTGCCCGGCTGCGCGGGGCCCATGGCGAAGCCGGTGATCCTGTTTATCGATCCGGCGCCCTGCTGGTCCGCGCTCTGCCCGTTCGTGGAGATCCCGTTCCCGGTTCCGGGGCTCTCGGTCCCGGTTGCGGAGGTCCCGTTCCCGGCCGCGCTTTCTGTCCCGGTCCCGCTGTTGCCGTCTCCGTCCTGCCCGTCCCCGTCGTTCCCGCCCCCGGGTTTCATGGGTCCCGACAGGCGCTTGCCGGCGTCCTCGACCTTCGCGTCCAGCTGCTCGTAGAGATGCGACCTGAGAGCAAGGGTCGTCACGGTCCCGATCACCGCGCACACGACGGCGATCAGCACCACGGACGCGACGACGAGCCGCGTCCGCAGAGTGCGCGGCTTGCCCGCTCGCGCCTGCTTGCCCGCTCTCTGCTGCGGACGCGTCCGTCGTCGCCCGCTCATGACGCCGCGGGCTTGATCAGGTAACCGGCACCACGCCGGGTGTGGATCATCGGCTCGCGCCCGGCGTCGATCTTCCGCCGCAGATACGAGATGTACAGCTCGACGACATTGGCCTGCCCGCCGAAGTCGTACGACCACACGCGGTCCAGGATCTGCGCCTTGCTGAGCACGCGCCGCGGGTTGCGCATCAGGAACCGCAGCAGCTCGAACTCGGTCGCGGTCAGGTGGATGTTGTCCCCGGCCCGGGTCACCTCGTGGCTGTCCTCGTCGAGGGTGAGGTCGCCGACGACCAGCGTGGAGTCGGAGCGCCGGTCGGCGGCACCGGACCGCCGTATCAGCCCGCGCAGCCGGGCGACGACCTCTTCGAGGCTGAACGGCTTGGTGACGTAGTCGTCGCCACCGGCCGTCAGCCCGGCGATCCGGTCCTCGACGGCGTCCTTGGCCGTGAGGAAGAGCACCGGCACGTCCGGCAGCTCCCGCCGCAGCCGCCCGAGCACCGCCAGCCCGTCCATGTCGGGCAGCATCATGTCGAGCACGACGGCGTCGGGCCGGAAGTCCCGCGCGGTCTGGACGGCGCCCTGGCCGTCCCCCGCGCTCCGGATCTGCCATCCCTCATAGCGAAGGGCCATGGAGAGCAGTTCGGTGATCGACAGCTCGTCGTCCACCACAAGCACGCGGACGGGGCTCCCGTCCGGCCTCAGCAGTTCGGTGCGCCCGTGGGGCGAGGTCGTGGTCATGTGAGCACGATGTCGAGGACCTCTGAGAGCACCCTTTCGGGAACCTGTGAATTCCCTGAGAAACGCACAGGCGGTTCTCAGGGAACGCCTGGGAACGCCGGACTTCGGTGGGGTACGGGGTGTCGGGGAAGCTGTGGGTCCGCTGGGCGGGTCAGAACAACCCGTCCTGCACTCCCACCTCCTCCTTGAACTCCGCCACAGGAACGGTCAGTTCCCCACCCACCGCGGGCACCAGCCCCCACCCGGTCATCAACCGCGTATCGAGCACGACGACCCCGCGCCCGGTGGCCAGATGCAGATCGGGCCCGGCGGCTGCCACGAGCTCCCCGCTCACGACCCCACCGGCGACCAGCTCGCTCACACCCCCGACGGCACCGGACAACCCCGCGAGCCCGAACACCTCGACATGATCGACAACCCGCAGCGGCTCCCGCATCAGCGACTCCGGCCACCCCCCGAGCGCCACCGCCCGAGCGTGCAACTCGGCGACCTCACCGGCCCGGTCGGCCGCCACCTCCGGCAACGCGGCCCGCACGACCCGCTTCTCGGCGTATGGAATCCGGTCGGGCACCCCCAGCGCGGCCCGCAACAGCTCCTCGGTGCGCCGCGCGGCCATGAGCGGCCCGGCACCCAGCCAGCTGAAGCAGACGGCACCCTGCTCCAGGAGCCGGGCCGAGCCCCGCTCCACCGCAGTGATCCCGACCTTCGTCATGCCGGGCCCGAACCACGCCAGATATACGTGATACGGCCGGGGGTCGTCCGCGATCGTGTCGGCGGCCACGGAGTGCGCCCGGTCCAGCCGCGCACACTCCTCGCACCGCGCCCCCGTACTCCGCCCCGGCACGGCCACCCGCGCCGGACACGCATGCCCCCGAGCCCCCACACACGTCCGCACGCCCCCCTCCGCGACCCCGAAGGCCACGCGTTTCCCCCAGGTCAGCGCGCTGCGCCGCCCGCCGTCCCACACCAGCACGGGACCGTCCGCCGACCATCGCAGCCCCGAGCACTTCCATGCCTGTGCCATCTCTGACGAGACTAGAGGGCACCACTGACAACGGCCCCGCGGCGCCCGGCCGGGACGATCAACGAGGGCTGCGACGAACCGGCGAGCAGGGGATCACCGCGCTGAATCGGCCCCGGCGGCGGCAGCGGCCACCTCCGACTCCCCGCCCGCACGCACCGGCACCGCGCCACCCAGCGCCGCCGGCCGCCTGCGTCCGGCCAGCCGGCACCCCAGGCACTCGTCGTGCCCACCCGGCGCCGACGAGTCCCGCACCCGCCAAGCCCACTCCTCCCGAGGCCGGAGGCCGGGCCCCTTCCCCCACCCGGCGAGGTGCAGCGCCCAGGTGACGAGCAGAGCCACGACCCCGATCGCTGTCCCACCGGCGATCAGCAACCCCGAGACCATGACGACCCCGGCACCCGCCACAGCGGCCGCGACGCTGCCGATCGCGCATCCGACCCACCCCGCGAACGTGTGCCCGTGGTCATACTCATGTGCGCTCACGCGCCGCCCCCTATCACACCCATGCTGTTTCGGGCCCAAACCTCTCACGGACCAAGGGAATTGGGAATGCCGGCCAAGCCGCGACCGGCCGCCACACCAGAGCAGGCACTCTCGGCGATGGACCACCTCATCGCGACCCACCTGGCCGGACAGCACGAGATCGCCCAGCAGGTCGGCATCAACGTGACCGACCTCACCTGCTTCGCCTACGTCATGGAGGCAGGCGAAAGCCTCCTCACCCCGGGCGACTTGGCAGCCCGCGTCCATGTCACGACCGGCGCGGTGACCGGCATCCTCAACCGCCTGGAACGCGCCGGCTACATCACCCGCCACCCCGACCCGATCGACCGCCGTCGCATCCGCATCGCCGCCCGCCCCGAAGCGGTCACCCGAGTCCTCGGGGTCTACGAGCCGTACCACGCCCGCCTCACGGAACTCTTCGCGGACTACTCCCCCACCGAAGTCGCGGTCCTGAACGACTGGTTCACCCGAGCGACCGCCCTGGCGGCGGACTGCTTGGAGGAACACTGCCGCCCCGACCGGCCCGGGACCGGCCGAGGTCCACGTACCGCCTGAAGGCATCGACCCCGTCCTCGACGAAGGACCACTCCTCGACGGCCTCCCGCAGCTCTCCCTCGGTCACCCACCCATACCAGTCGATCTCCGATGGATCAGGCGCGAGAACGTGACTGACCACGGCTTCGTGCAGGCCGAGCCAGTAGGGGCTGATCAGCCCGTCGCACAGAAACTTGAAGACGAACCGCACCGGCGCCCGCACACCCAGTTCCTCGGTGAGCTCACGCGCAGCCGCCTCCTCGTACGACTCCCCGACCTCTGCGGCACCACCGATCAGCCAGTTGTACTGCCCCGGAAACCGGGGCACCCTCTCCTGCCTCCGATGGACGAGGAAGCGGCCCTGCTGATCGCGGCAGACGGTCGTAGCGACGCGGTGCAGCCAGCGCCTCTCGATGGCCTCACCCCGCTCCACCACACCGAGCACACGATCCTGCTCATCCACCCGCTCCACCGGTTCGCTCATACCCCCAAGATCTCAGCGGGGCATCCGGCTCGAGACCCTGACGGCGGGGCGAGAGGGGCGCGGGCAGGCCATCCGGGCTGAGGCTCACGGCCGCGCGAACGGCTGGTTGCGGATCCCCCTGCCCGCTGCACCTGCTCCTTCTTCTTCTCCTGCTCCTGCTCCTGCTCCTGCTCCTGCTCCTGCTCCTGCTCCTGCTCCTGGACGAAGCGACTCTCTGACCGCGGCGAGCTATCCCGTCTTGCGTGAGTGCCGGTTCGACCGGCGGCGCACGGTGAAGAGGGAGGCGAGGATGCCGAGCGCCCAGGCGATCAGCAGGGCACCCCACAGCGGCATGGTCACCATCGGGATGAGAAGGCGGATCTCGACACTCGTGCGGTTCTCGAAGATGAAGATCAGAGCGACCGCGGTGATCAGAACGAACGGCAGGTAGCGACGGACGCCCGGACGGGAAAGGAACGGCGTACGCGCCTTGTGGCTGGTCTGGGCCATGGGGTGCCTCTCCCTCACGTTCCCCCTGGCTCCAGCGTCCCCTTTCAGCCCACAACCCGCCACCGAAACACCAGGGGCCCGGATCACTCCGGGGCACGATGGGTCACCTGGTTCACATTGAAGAACATCTCCACAAAATCGCAGAAGGGTGGGAAATAGGCGCACCACCAAAGGATGAATGAGATCTCATAGCCCTGCCGCGTCACTCACCTTGGTCCTGATGGTGAGTTCTGAAGATTCACCAGAGGGGTGGCGAAGTATGCGGATTTCAAGAAACCTGATCAATGCACGCCAGCACCATCGCACCAAGTAGAACTCAACTCGAACAAGGAATGCATACACCAACGCCCTTTGCTGCGCCGGGACCGCACAGTTTCTCTTCATTTTTAAATACCTGTCGCGCATCGAGCGCCACCTACAAGACATCAAGGCCTTTGAGCCAGAAAACGCGAAGATTAGGCGAGACCCATAAATGGACCATGCGGCACAATAAAGCACTAAAGCGGCAAAGTAACTGAAAAACATGCATACACCGCACTGCAAGTGAGCGTTACGATAACGTGATCAACTCAGTATTGCCCGAAGAAAGACATAGGCCGCATGCTCGGTTGTCATGAACCGAGCATTTTGTAAGCGAATAGGCGTCACGGTAATCGCTGCTGCCTCCGCCATGATTGTGTCCATCGCCCCGGCTGCCGCGATCACCGACATCAAAATCGCGGGAAACGGGGGAACGTTTACGTTCCATGACGACGGTGACGTATTCGAGGTGTGTGACACCAACGCGGACGGCGCAGCCGTACTGGGTCGACTGTATTACAAGCCGATCGGAGGTGATTGGTACGTAACGGAGGAGGAAGAAGACGGCGGCGACGGCGGGTGTGACAAAATGCCTCATGACGTCAACGGCGTGGGCGACTATCAGATGAAGCTGTACTGGCTGGGTACGGGCTATCCCGGTCTCCTCCAGGCTACGAGTCGCGTCTTCAACGAGTAGAGCCGCAGCGCGCCACGCCTAAGGCTCTGAGGGCAGGTTCGTGACCTGGCCTGTCGCGTCGGGAAGGCACAGGTTCCACAGCTGCGTGTGAGGCGCTGTCGATGATCTGAGTTGCCGTGGTGGACAGACGGCTCCGCGGGCGCGATGGTGCCCGAAGTCAGCTCCCAGGTCAGATAGCTCCTCGCCTATTTTCATCAACCATCGGGCAATCCGCTCCGCAAAAGCGCGAAGCGAAGGGCTGTCCCGTGAGTGGTCTTCGCATCGCCTCCAGAGTCGCCGGCCGCTCTGCACATGTGCGATGCCGACCTTGGCATGGTGGAAGCCGACGCCTTTGGGCGGCTGTCGCGGAGACGTGCATGCGTTCCTCTTCCCTCTCCGGGAATTCGGCCTGGCCATACTCGCGGAGTGCGGGATGACGAGACCCGTACCTCGCCAACCGCCGTCGGCGATCGTAAACGTTCTGCCGACGGCGGCCGTGGCGTAGCAGGACGCCGCATCCAACCAAGATCGCCAACAGTGGGCGGAAAACCGGACGACCAACCTGTCTTCGCTGGAGATCCTCGCCGAGACCTGCTAGCAGGGCCCGTGATCGCAGACCGATGGACGGGTGGTGAATCCCACCGCACCCAAGGTCGAGAAGAATGCCCCGCACTGGTACAAGGAGATGCACGAAGAACTGGCGGGTGCTGGCCCGCCATCTCGGCCGCCGCCATGAGCGACATCGTCCAGGCGCCGTCGGCCTGCTCTCCCATCAGTGGACAGTGGACCTGATCCCGCAGCACAGCAAACGTGAACACCGAGCCCCTCCGGAGCCTTGAGGTTTCAATGCCTACCGTGCACGAGCTCGCCAGTGAATTCCTCCACCTGGTACTCAGTTCTAGCCGGGGGCGGCGCTCTGCTCAGCGCATCTCGACAAGGTGACGCGTCAAGAGGGGAACATGCACCCGCCTCTCGATCGGTCTGAGATCCAGGAGACCGATCGAGAGGGGTCGCAGGTATGGAGTGGAAGACCCACGGTGAGCGTCAGGTCTACACCAACTCTTGGGTGAATCTGTGTCTGGTCGACGTTCAGTAGCCAGACGGACGTAGGTGGGAGTACCACGTTGCCCGCCTCCGGCACCTGGCCGTTGCCGCCGTAGTCCATGACCGCAAGAGGTCCTTATGATGTGGCGGCACCGCTTCATC
This sequence comes from Streptomyces sp. NPDC008137, assembly GCF_042957035.1. Lineage (NCBI taxonomy): Bacteria > Bacillati > Actinomycetota > Actinomycetes > Kitasatosporales > Streptomycetaceae > Streptomyces > Streptomyces sp. NPDC008137. The sequence continues at coordinate 153,193 of NZ_JBIBHN010000009.1, forward strand.
ACGGACTCGTGGGCTTGGAAGCTGCCCATGGGCCTGGTCGAGGACGGCGAGACCCCGGAAGAAGCTGCGGCCCGCAACTCCTGCGCGCCTTCCACGCCGTCACCCGCCCCGTCGCCCCGGCCCCTGAAGCAGAAGAGACCGAACCGACGCCCGAACGGCCTTGCCCCATACCCCGCTGCCGCACTGTTCACCGCTCCGGCCCCGCCCGTCGCGCCGGACCCAGGCCCAACCCCGGCCGCGGCCCCGGTAGCTCCGCGCGTCACCCCGGCTCCCACCCCGCCCCCGCTCAAGGTGCCTGAGCCGCTGCTGACCGAGGCGCGCTCCATCGCCGCGTCCCACCACGCCGAACACGGGACAGCGATCACTCCGGCCCAGCTGAAGACGCGACTCGGCATCGGCCTGCCCATGGCCACCGCCCTCCACGCCGCTCTGTAGGGCCACATCCCGCCGGCCTTTCCGGCGCCTCCCACCCTCGCCCGCCCTGGGCCCGAGCCGTCATGCCTGCGGGCAGCCGCCCGAGCGCTTATCGCTTCTGCCCGCAGGCCCCACTCTCGCGCCAGAAAGGACCCCTGGCACTCATGCACCGCCCCCTCGACCTGCGGCACGTCGTCAGCCCCGGCCTGCGGGACCTGATCGAGCTGGCCAACACCCACAACTTCCCTCCGAACCGAGCAGGAAGCCGCCTGATGGCCAAGCCGAAGAAGAACGCCAACAACGAGGGCACCATCTACCAGCGCAAGGACGGCCGCTGGGAGGGCAGTGCCTACGTCTTGACGACGGACGGCACGTACAAGCGGCGCAGCGTCTACGGCAAGACGTGGGACTAGGCTCACGAAAGGCTGACCACCGGTCCGAGCACAAGCGGCGCTGCTGCGCCCTCGGCAAGTGCTGCACGAAGCTCCCCTCGGACCGAACCGTGCGCTTCCTGCCGGTGATCCTGCGGGCCGCCCTCCAGCACGCCGTGCGTGAGGACGAGCTGCCCCGCAATGTGGCCCGGAACGTGGAGCTGAGCATGGGAACGAAGCGCGAGATGGAACCGCTCACGGTCAAGGAAGGGCGTCAGCTCCTGACGGCGGCCCGAGACAACCGGCTGTGGGCGGCGTACGAGCTGGCGGTCCGCATCGGCCTGCGGCGCGGTGAGCTGCTGGGGCTGCGCTGGTCGGACGTGGATCTCCACGAAGGCGTCCTCACCGTCCGGCAGGCCCTACAGCGGGTCGGTGGCGAGCTGCTGATCGTCGCGCCGAAGACTCAGCGCTCGGCCCGCCGCGTGGCCCTGCCGTCCGAGTGCGTGACCGCGCTTCGCGCTCAGCGCGCCCAGCAGCTCGCCGACCGGAAAGCCGCTGGCTCGAACTGGAAGGGCACGGCCCAGGGCCTTGTCTTCACCACGAAGAACGGCACCCCCATCGAGCCGCGCAACCTGAACCGCTCCTTCGAGGCCCTGTGCGTCCGCGCCGGCGTCCGCAAGGTCCGCTTCCACGACCTCCGCCACACCTGCGCCTCGCTCCTCCACGAACAGGGCGCCGACGCCCGCATGATCATGGAAGTCCTGGGCCCAGCGCTCAGCCTTCGACCGAGTCGGCGACGCGCTGAGGGGTGACGGCAACGATCCGGACGATGACGGCGGCGCGGCCGGTGTCCTCGTAGCTGTCTAGACGCCCTTGGCCTGTTGACCAGCCAAGAAGCGCACGGTCTCCCGCTGTCCGAAAGGCGATCACTCGTTTGCGGGACTTCGGCATACGGGGCCGATTTCGTGACAAGGCTCCCGTCGGCTGCCGAAGGCGGTCGAGCAATCCACCCCCCACTCGAAGGAAGTCGACGATGAGCTTCATCCAGACCGGCAAGATCGACCTGAGGTCTGACAACCCGATCGAGACGAGCGGCGGTAACACCTCGACCTTCACACGCGTCACGTTCCCCACCCCGTTCCCGGCGGGTGCCAACGTCGTCGTCCTCCCGCTGACCCAGACCTTCAACGGCCCGGAGACGCCGGGGATCCGCGTCCATGATGTCACCAACACGGGCTTCCTGATCCGCCTGAACGAGGTGTACGCCGGCGCCACCAAGAGCGATGGGAAGCACATCACCGAAACCATCGGCTGGCTGGCCGCGACCGTCTGAGACCCACGCTCCGGCCGCGCACAGACATCCCTGCTTCTTCAAGCAGTGTGCGGCAAGAGCACTCCGCGCCTTCTGATGCGGTTGCCGTCAAACGCTGCCGTCAAGACATAAGCCAGAGGCCCTGTGGATCACTCCACAGGGCCTCTGGTCTGCTGTGCACTCGGCAGGATTCGAACCTGCAACCTTCTGATCCGTAGTCAGATGCTCTATCCGTTAAGCTACGAGTGCTTGTTCTGTTTTATCGCCGCTTTCGGGCCTTCCGGCTCGCTCGCGGCGACAGGAAGAACATTACATGACTGCCGCCGCCATGTGAAATCCGTTTGCCGTACCCCTTGTGAGCTGCGGAAACGGCTGTTCCGGGCGGTACGACAGCGAAGCCCCGGTCGGGTGACCGGGGCTTCGTGATCAGGTGCGGAGGCGGAGGGATTTGAACCCTCGATGGGATTTAAGTCCCAAACCGCATTAGCAGTGCGGCGCCATAGACCGGACTAGGCGACGCCTCCACGCACATGGCCCGCGCGAGCGCGAGTCGGTGCTTGCCGATGATGACACAGTCGAGCGCCGCGTCACCAATCGCCCCCTACGGTACTAGGCGGGAAGGTCGCAGGGCAAAAGGCTTGTCGGGCTGTCGCGCAACGTCCCGGGGCACGCCGCGTTAGTCAGGGCATGTCGACTGCCATGTCCCGGGCCACCGCCCGGACCGCGCCCCGGACCGCCTCCCGCCCCGGCCTGCGCCGCCTCGCCCTCGGTGCCGCCGCCTCCGTCGCCGCCCTCGGGTCGCTGGCCGCGGTGTCCCCGGCCGCGTACGCCCAGGCCGGGCCCGGTGGCGGCAAGGGCAAGGAGCGGGATCACCTCACCGTCACCGTGCGGAACGCCGGCGGCGGGGCCGACGGGACCTTCGAGCTGTACTGCGGACCCGACGGCGGCAGCCACCCCGACCCGAGCGGCGCCTGTGCCGCCCTGGAGCGGGACACGCGGTGGGGGCAGGAGGTCTTCGCTCCCGCCCCGAAGGGCGGCTTCTGCACCATGCAGTACGGCGGGCCGGCCACCGCGCACGTCACCGGCACCTGGGCCGGACGCCCCGTCGACGCCACGTACGACCGCCGCGACGGCTGCCAGATCTCCCGCTGGGACCGGCTCGTGCCGCTCCTGCCGGACCTGGGGGGCGGGCGGCGCGCCTGAGCCCCGTGTCGACTCCCGTGTCGACTCCCGTGTCGACTCCGATAGCGCCTCCCGCGGCGGTTGCCGTTCCGGTACTCCCCATATCGGCTCCGGTCCGCATATCGCCTCCGGTCCGACCCTCCGCACCTTGTCCGGATTTCGCCCCTCCCCGCCCTCCGTCCCGCCGGGTCGGCCAAAAGGTACAGAAACACCGTCGTCGTAAAGGTCCCGCGAAGGTCCCGCGACGTCGTCGCAGGAGGGCGGGTGTTTGACGGTTACTCGGTCGTCAGTTCGGGGTCACTTGCTCGTGCGACCTCGCTCTCATCCGGCGTCGCGAGCGCAACCGCAGCCCTTAGACTCCCTCGCGTGACACGCTGCGGGACGGTTGGCAAGATGGCCCGAGCGGTCGGCAAGGTGCGGTAACAGGGAGGAAGCGTCTCGTGAGCAGCAGGCCATCCCGAGGCGCTGCTCGCCTCGCAGCCATACTGGATGCGCTCCCCGACGCGTTGGTGCTGGTCAATGCCAACGGGACGGTCGTCAACGCCAACACCATCGCCCTGGAGGCCTTCGAGACTCCGGGCACCGCTCTGGTGGGACGCGGGCTGCTCGATCTGCTGCCGCAGTTCGACTCCAAGCTCATCCCCGGCTCCATGCGACGGCCGGAGCACCTCGATCCGCAGGGCCGGACCAAGCCGACCCGGATGATCGCGCGCAGGACCGACGGGACCGAGTTCCCCGTCGAGGTCACCAGTGCGAATCTGGAGAACGGGCAACAGGCCTACGACGGTTACGGGTACAGCGGTGACGAGCTGCTCATGCTCGTCGTGAGGGACCTGACCGGGACGGTCGACACCGAGGCCGAGCTGGCGCGGTCGCAGCGGCAGACCGAGATGATCCTGCGGGCCGCTTCCGAGGGCGTGGTCGGGACCGACACAGACGGGCGGATCGTGCTCGTCAATCCGGCCGCCGCTCAGATCCTCGGCTTCCGGGCCAGCGATCTCGGCGGCCGTGAACTGCACGAACTCGTGCTGCACTCGCGTGCCGACGGATCGAGCTTCCCGTACGAGGAGTCGCCGCTCGCCGACACCCTGCGCTCCGGTCGCAAGCACCGGGTGCGCGGGCAGGTGCTCTACGCCAAGGACGGCGGCAAGGTGCCGGTCGATCTGACGACCGCGCCCGTGCGGGACGGCGACCAGCTCGTCGGCGCCGTGATGACCTTCACCGACCGGCGGCCGTACGACGCGGTCGTCGAGGAGAAGGAAGCGGCCGAGAAGCGGCATGCGGAAGAGCTGGAGAAGGCCGCCGAGGAGCACGCCTCCGAGCTGACCGCGCTGCGCCAGCGGCACGTCACCGAGCTGGAGGAGCTGGCCGAGCGGCACGCCGAGGAACTCGGCGCGAACGAGGACCGGTACGCCGCGCTCGGGGAGCGCGAGAAGGACCGGTACGAGGCGCTCGCCGCCCGGCACGAGCAGCTTCTGACCCTGCTCGGGCGGTCGCTGCGCGGGCCGCTGGAGGAGCTGCGCCGCGAGCTGGCCGCGCTGGCCTCCGACGACGCCGGGCAGCTGTGGCCCGAGGCCAACCAGGTGCTGCACCACCTGTCCGCCGGCTATTCGCGGATCACGACGCTCATCGACAACGTCCTCGGCTACCAGCGGCTCGACACGGGCAGTGAGAGCGTCGCCCGTACGAAGGTGATGCTGGACGCCGTCGTCGCCGCCGGGGTCGACGGAGCCGTCGAACTCATCGGGCCCGGGCGGGTGCAGTTCGCCGTGCACGCGCCGCCCATCGAGGCCGAGGTCGATCCCCGGCTGCTCGCCACCGCCCTCGCACATCTGGTCGCGGACGTGGCCGGGGTCGACGCGACCGGCAACACGCCCCTGTCGGCGGGCGGTTATCTGGACAACACCGTCGTGGTGGCGGCGGCGCAGCGCGGCGAGGTCGTACGCATCGAGGTGCGCGGGCCGTACGCCGGTGGCGACACGGTGCACGAGCCGATCGTGCGGGGGATCGTCCGGGCGCACGGCGGTGTGCTGCAGACCCATGACGTGCCGGGCATGAGCGGGAGCGCGTACGTCCTCGAGGTGCCGATCGGGGGCGGGGCCGGGGCCGTCGCCGCGGATGCCGCCGCCGAGGCGGTCGACGAGGGCCTCGCCGCGGCCTCGGGTGAGCAGACCTCCGGTGGGGGGCGGCGCCGGGCGCGGCGTGCCACCACCGATGCCTTCCTGGACGCGGACGTTCCCGGTGACGGCGACGAGGCTGACGGGTCCGGTGGTTCCGGTGGGTCCGGGCGGCGCAGGAGGCGGGCCGCCGGGGAACCGGCCGCTCTTCCGGCGCAGGCTTCCGGTCTTCCGGCGCAGGCTTCCGGTGAGGGCGCCGGGTCTGGCGGTACCGGGCGGCGGCGCGGGCGTCCGGCCGAGGACGCGGCGCCGGGGCCCCTCGCTCTCGAGGCCGTCGGGAGTGCCGTCCAGGGTGTCGCCGAGGGGGCCGTCGTCACGGCCGCCGAGCACGCGGCCGGGACCGCCGCCTCGAACACGGGGCTGGGCGGGACCGTTCCGCCGCAGGGCGTGCCCGAGGCCTCCGGGCGGCGGGCCCGGCCTGAACCCGGTGAGCAGCGCGCGCTGCCGCCGGCGCTGCCCGCGCCGTCCGGTGACGCGGGCTCCGCTGCGGACGGTGCGGCACAGGGGCAGGGCCAGCAGCCGACCGGGCGTCGACGGCGTGCGCTGGCCGCCGCCAACGAGCGGGCGGCGGCCCAGCAGGCCGCGGGGCCGCGTCCGGTGTTCGCCCTGCCGCCGGCCGGGGCCGACCAGACGACCCCGGACGCACCGGCCCAGCTGGGCGTTCAGGCCGGGCGGACCGAGCAGGGGCAAGCGCAGGGTCAGGGGCAGGGGGCCGAGGCCGGTGTGGCACCGGCCGGCTCCGGTGACGGCGTGGCCGAGGAGGGGCGGCACGACGCCGTACCGCACGACCAGTCCGCCGATCACACCCCGCCGCAGCCGCATCCCACGAGTGCGCCGACCGGACGTCGGCGGCGGGCCGTGGTGCCGCAGCAGGGCGAGGGCGCAGCGGTGCAGGCGCCCGGAGCGGCGGGTGGCGTGCCTGCGGGTGGCGTGCCTGCGGGTTCCGTACCTGCGGGTTCCGTACCTGCTGCTGCCGTGCCGGCTGGTTCCGTGTCTGCGGGGGCCGGGCAGGGCGTTCCCGCGCAGCAGGACGCCGCGGGGCAGGTCCCGCCGGGGCAGGGCGCGCCCGTCCAGGCCGGGGTGGCCGCCGCTCAGGCCGCGCCGGGTGCCACCGCGCCGGCCCAGGGGAACGCTCCGCAGGGCGGCATCCCCCAGCCGCAGGGCGTCGCCGTACCGCCGCAGGGCGGGCTCGGGCACAGCGTGCAGGCGGCCCTTCCCGGGCAGGCGGTGCAGCCTCCGGCCCTGGGCGCGCAGCCGCTGCCGCAGCAGGGCGTCGCCGCACCGGCGCCGCAGCCCTCCGCCGGGCAGCCGCTCCCCGCCGAGGCCGCACCCGGGCAGGGCACGGCCACTCCGGCCCAAGGCACCCCGGCCCAAGGCGCCCCGGCCCAAGGCGCCCCGGCTCAGGGCGGCACCCCCGCGCCCCAGCCGTGGCCCGCCGCCGAGGACGACGACAGCTTGGGGGCCGGTGTCGCCGTACCCCCGAACGGCACACCTGCTCAGGCGCCGCAGGCGAACATCCCGGCCCAGAACACCCCGGCCCCGGGCACCCCGTTGCCGCCGGAGGGCGCGGCGCAGGGGCAGCGGGCGGCTCAGCCGTTGCCCGCCGAGTCCTCGGCGCCCGTCGATCCGAACTCGACGCAGGGGCGGGCGATCAGCGTGCGGACGCTGGGGCAGGGCGTGCCGTTCAACCGGCAGGCGGCCCAGGTCCAGCAGCCGCCGTCCATGTCCGTCCCGCTGCCGACGGCGACGCCTCCCCCGCACCAGCCGGGCGGATCGGGCCGGCGCCGCAAGCTCGGCACGCCGCCCGACCCGGCCACCCGGACCGACCAGGCCACGCGTACGGAACCGGCGTCCCGCCAGGACCAGGGACCGCGCCCCCAGCAGACGGCGCGCCCGGAGCAGACGGCCAGTCCGGAACAGGCCGCGCGTCCGCATCCGACGGCCGAATCGACGCCCGCGCCGGTCGCCGCACAGGTGCCCGCCCAGGCCTCCGCGCCCGCCCCGGCGCAGCAGTCCCTCGCCGGCCAGTCGCGGCTCGCGCAGCTCACCGAGGGCGGCGGGCGGTCGTACGCCATAGGCGCTCCCGACGAGAACGCCGCCGAGGGGCCCGAGCCGCTGGACGGGCCCGGGGGTGCCGTCGAGGTGGCCGATCCGCCGCGGCCGCAGCCGATGGACGACGAGTTGCCGCCGGAGCCGCTGGACAACCCGCGGCGGCTGCTGGTGTGGCCCGCGCCGGACGTCAGCACCCAGCAGGCGCTGAGCGACCGCGGCTACCGGCCGGTGATCGTGAACTCGCGCGAGGAGGTCGACGCGCAGATCGCGGCGTTCCCCGCCGCGCTGTTCGTCGACCCGCTGACCGGGCCGATCACGCGTACGGCGCTGCAGTCGCTGCGCCAGGCCGCGGTGGCCGCCGAGGTGCCCGTGCTCGTCACGGCCGGGCTCGGGCAGGCGTCGCGGGACGCGGCCTACGGTGCCGATCCGGCCGTGCTGCTGAAGGCGCTGGCGCCGCGCGACAGTGAGCAGCACCCGCCGCGGGTGCTGCTGATCGAGGAGCACGCCGAGATCGCGCTGGCGCTGACGGCGACGCTGGAGCGGCGCGGCATGCAGGTCGCGCGGGCCGCGAGCGACGCGGACGCGGTGACGCTGGCGAGCGACTTCCGGCCGAACCTGGTCGTGATGGACCTGATGCAGGTGCACCGGCGGCAGGAGGGGTACGCCGGGATCATCGACTGGCTGCGCGCGAACGGGCAGCTGAACCGCACCCCGCTCGTCGTCTACACCGCCGCCGTCGACCAGGCCGACCTGCCGCGGCTGGCGTCCGGGGAGACGGTGCTGTTCCTCGCGGAGCGGTCCACCAGCGGCGATGTGCAGACCCGGATCGTCGAGCTGCTGAGCCGGATCGGGACCAACTGAGCACCGAGCGGTAGGTCCTACCGGGCCGTCAGCCTGCGTGCCGCCTCCTTGACCGAGGCGCGCAGGCGGTCCTGGGCGTCCTCCCCGTCGCCGACCAGGATGCGCCGCATCTGCGGGACGACGGCGGTCCAGTTGGCGAGGGCGGTCAGCAGGAACAGCAGGTCGGCCGCGGGGACGGCGTCCGTGATGACGCCCCGGTCCTGGCCGTCCTGGAGGGCGGCGACCTTGCGGGCGTAGTGCTCCTGGCGGGCGGACTCGTGGGGCAGTTCGGCGCTGCCGTACTCCAGGCCCTCCCAGAAGAGCAGGCGCAGCAGCTCCGGGTGGGCGGCGTGGTAGTCCATGACGCGGTCGATCCAGCTCTCGATGTCGTCCGGGACGATGGGGACGTCCTCGGCGAGGTGGAGCATCTTCTTCTCGAGGACGATCGCGAACAGCTCCGCCTTGTTGCCGAAGTAGGCGTAGATGAGCTGCTTGTTGGCCTTCGCCTCGGCGGCGATGCGGTCGATGCGGGCGCCGGCGATGCCGTGCCGGGCGAACTCGGCGACCGCCGCCTCGAAGATCCGGGCCTTGGTGGCCTCGGGGTCCCTTGGTGCCATGGGAGAGAGGGTAGCGCGCCAGGTAACCAACTGTTTGGTTGACAAGGAATCGAAGGGCGGCTCACACTGTTGCCCCATCATCCAACCAACCAGTTAGTTGCTAGAGCCGACTCCAAGGAGTCCCCCTCCATGCCGTCAGCGACCACGACCACCACCACGTCCCGCAGGGCCGACGAGGCCCCGCCGCGGCAGGCCCGTACGCCCGCCCCCGGCCTCTTCCTCACCCTGATCGCCGTGTGCAGCGCGGTCACCGCCGCCAACATCTACCTCGCCGCACCGCTGCTCTCGCTCATGGCCCGCGACTTCGGCTCGGCGCCCTCGGCCGTCGCCTGGATCGCCTCGGTCGCCCAGCTCGGCTACGCCGTCGGCCTGCTGTTCTTCGCCCCGCTCGGCGACAGCGCGAACCGGCGCCGGCTGGTCGCCGGGCTCACCCTCGTCACCACCGTCGCGCTGGGCGCCAGTGCGGCCGCCCCGGGGGTCACCGCCCTCGCGGTCGCCATGTTCGTCGCCTCGGCCGCGACCGTCATCCCCCAGCTGCTCGTCCCGCTGGTCGCCGAACGCGCCCCCGCCGACCGGCGTGCCCGTCATGTCGCGGCCGTCATCGCGGGCCTGTTCACCGGCATCGTCGGGGCCCGGGTCCTGGGCGGGCTGGCCGGGCAGGCCTTCGGCTGGCGCTGGGTGTTCGCGGGCGCCGCCGTGCTCACTCTGGTCCTGGGACTCTCGACCGCGCTCGTCCTGCCGTCCCGGCGGCGGCGGGAAGGCCCGCTGTTCGCCGGACTCGCCGCGCTGCCCTCGGTGCTGCGCCACTCGCCCGACCTGTGGCGGGCGTGCCTGCGGCAGGCCGGGATGTTCGGCGCGTGGAGCGCGCTGTGGACCGCGCTCTCCCTGCTGCTGACCGGGCCCGCTTACGGGCTGTCCCCCGCGACCGCCGGGCTCTTCGGGCTGTTCGGGCTGACGGCGAGTGCGGTGGCTCCGCTGGCCGGCGGGTTCGTGGACCGGTTCGGCGCGACGCGTGTCGTACGGTCCGCGTATCTGCTCGCGGCCATCTCCGTGCCGCTGTTCTGGCTCGGCGGGCAGGCTCTTGCCGCGCTGTTCGCCGCCGCGATCGCGATCCACGCGGCGCTCGTCGCCTCCCATGTCGCCAACCAGACCCTCGCCCTGACCTCCACGTCCACCCCGGCCACCGCCAACACCGCCTATGTGGTCGCCGGCTTCGCGGGCGGCGCCGCCGCCTCGGCTCTCGGCGGGTCCGCCTTCACCCACTTCGGCTGGGGCGGGGTGTGCGCGGTGGCGGGGCTGTGGCTGGTGCTGGGGTGGGGGCTTACCTCGGTGCGGCGGTGAGGTGACGGCGCCGGGCGGGAACGCGGGGCGCCGGGCGAGCGGATGGCCTCCCCCGTGTGAAAGGGCCGCGGATTGCCGTACGCCGGGGTGGACATGATCGTCCTGTGCGCCGCGAAACCGTGACCCTGAGCAGGATCGTTTCGGAGGACTGGCCCGCCGTCCACACCTGGGCGTCTCTGGCCGAGGCCTGCCGCTATCAGCCGTGGGGGCCGAACACTCCTGACGAGACGCGGGAGTTCGTGGCGGGCGCGGTCGCCGCCTGGTCGGACCGGCCCCAGCGCCGGTTCCCCTATGTGGCCCGTCTCGGGCAGGAGGTCGTGGGAATGGGGGAGCTGCGGGTGCGCAGCGCACCTCGGCGCCAGGGCGAGATCTCCTACATCGTGCACCCGCGCGTCTGGGGGCGGGGCGTCGGGACGGAGATCGGGCGGCTGCTTCTCACACATGCCTTCGGCGAACTGCGGCTCCATCGCGTCCATGCCACCTGCGACCCGCGGAATCTCGGCTCCGCGCGGGTGCTGGCCAAGCTCGGTATGACGCTGGAGGGGCGCCTGCGGCACACAGAGCTCATCCGTGACGGCTGGCGGGACTCGCTGGTCTTCGGCCTGCTCGAGGACGAGTGGGACGCGGGGAGCGCCTTGCAGGGGTGAGCCCCTGGCGGTTGGCCAGGGGCTCCGGGGTGTTCGGCGGGGTCAGCCGAGCTGGGTGATGTCCAGGTCGCCCTCCGCGTACTGCCTGCGCAGGACCTTCTTGTCGAACTTGCCGACGCTCGTCTTCGGGACCGCCTCGATGACCGTCCAGCGCTCCGGGAGCTGCCACTTGGCGATGTGGCCCTCGTCGGCGAGGAAGGCGCGCAGGGTCTCGAAGGTGGCGGTGGCGCCCTCCTTGAGGACGACCGTGGCCAGGGGGCGCTCGCCCCACTTGTCGTCGGGGACGGCGACGACGGCCGCCTCGGCGACGTCCGGGTGGGCCATGAGGGCGTTCTCCAGGTCCACGGACGAGATCCACTCACCGCCGGACTTGATGACGTCCTTGGCCCGGTCGGTGAGGGTGAGGTAGCCGTCGGGGGAGATGGTGCCGACGTCGCCCGTCTTGAGCCAGCCGTCCTCGCTGAACTTGTCGGCGGGGCGCAGCGGGTCGGCGTCCGGGCCGTTGTAGTAGGCCCCGGCGATCCAGGGGCCGCGTACCTCCAGCTCACCGGCCGACTCGCCGTCCCAGGGGAGGCGTTCGCCGCCGGGGCCGGTCAGGCGGCCCTCGACACCGGCCGGGAAGCGGCCCTGGGTGAGGCGGTAGGCGAGCTCCTCCGCCGTGCCGACCACGCTGGCCGGGGGACGGGCGATCGTGCCGAGCGGGGACGTCTCCGTCATGCCCCAGGCGTGGCAGACCCGCATGCCCAGCTTGTCGAAGGCCTCCATGAGCGACGGCGGACACGCCGCGCCGCCGATGGTGACCTGGCCGAGGGAGGAGACGTCACGCGGGTTCGCGGTCAGCTCGGCGAGCAGGCCCTGCCAGATGGTGGGCACGGCGGCCGCGTGGCTGGGCCTCTCGCTCTCGATCATCGCGGCGAGCGGGGCCGGCTGGAGGAAGCGGTCCGGCATCAGCATGTTCACGCCGGTCATGAACGTGGCGTGGGGCAGGCCCCAGGCGTTGACGTGGAACTGCGGGACGACGACCAGCGAGGTGTCCCCGTCGGTCAGGCCCATCGACTGGGCCATGTTGACCTGCATGGAGTGCAGATAGATGGAGCGGTGGCTGTAGACCACGCCCTTGGGATCGCCGGTGGTGCCGGAGGTGTAGCACATGGCGGCGGCCTGGCGTTCGTCCAGCTCGGGCCAGTCGTACGACGTCGGCTTCCCGGCGATCAGGTCCTCGTACTCGTGGACACGGGCGGTCGCGTCCGCGAGGAGGGAGCGGTCCCCCGGGCCCGTGACGACCACGTGCTCGACCGTCTTCAGGTGCGGGAGCAGCGGGGCGAGCAGGGGGAGCAGCGAACCGTTGGCGATGATCACGCGGTCGGCGGCGTGGTTGACGATCCAGGCCAGCTGCTCGGGCGGGAGGCGGAGGTTCAGGGTGTGCAGGACCGCGCCCATGGACGGGATCGCGAAGTAGGCCTCGACATGTTCCGCGTTGTTCCAGGCGAGCGTTGCCACCCGCTCGTCGCCGGTGACGCCGAGGTCCTCCCGGAGCGCGTGGGCGAGCTGGGCGGCGCGGGCGCCGATCTCGGCGAAGGAGCGGCGGTGCGGCTCGTCCTCACCGGTCCACGTCGTCACCTGTGATGTCCCGTGGATCGTCGACCCGTGGGTCAGGATCCTCGAGATCAGCAGCGGTACGTCCTGCATGGTGCTCAGCACGGCGTCCTCCCGGGGCGACATTGCCTACGCGGTGGTAAAGGTTGCGCTGATTCTGCTCACATACCGCGTGGTATGTCACTAGGACCGGGCGATCGATCACATCACGCCAAGCGGAATAAGAGGCTCAGCGGGGCCGGGACGGCGTGCGAGCGGCCTGCCGAGCGGGGCTCACTGGCGGACAAGTCCCAGCTCAGCGTCCTCGCGGAGCTTTCCCAGCGCGCGCGAGACGGCGGACTTCACCGTGCCCACCGAGACGCCGAGCACTTCGGCCGTCTGGACCTCGCTCAGGTCCTCGTAGTACCTGAGGACTACCATCGCCCGCTGCCGTGCGGGCAGCCGCATGATCGCCCGCCACATCGCGTCGCGCAGCGCCTGCTGCTCGGCCGGATCGTCACCGCCGGTCACCGGCTCCGGCTCGGGCAGCTCGTCGCAGGCGAACTCGTCGACCTTGCGCTTGCGCCACTGCGACGTCCGCGTGTTCAGCAGCGCCCGGCGCACATAGCCGTCGAGGGCGCGGTGGTCCTCGATACGCTCCCAGGCGACGTACGTCTTGGTGAGCGCGGTCTGCAACAGGTCCTCCGCGTCGCTCGGGTTGCCGGTGAGCGAGCGGGCGGTACGCAGCAGCACCGGCTGGCGGGCCCTGACGTACGACGAGAACGACGGATACGGAAGAGTCCGCGCCGCTGGTGAGGCGGCCTTCGACGCGCTGGTGCAGACGAGTGTGGTCATGGCTCAACGCTATGAGCGGGGCCGGGTCCTGCGGATCGGCCGTAGGTCCCGAAGCGGGGTCCCCCTCAGGTTGTAGGGGTAGGGCCGGCCGCACCTCCTAGAGGTGGAGCGGCGGGACCGGGGTACTGCGGGTTGTCCCCTGCGGGTCGGCGGTGAGTACGAGTCCCGACGTAGGCACGCCCGTCCCCGCCGTCACCAGGACCCGTTCCGCTCCGGGGACCGGATTCACCGCCGTCCCCCTGATCTGCCGGACGGCCTCCGCCACCCCGTTCATCCCGTGCAGATACGCCTCCCCCAGCTGTCCCCCGTGGGTGTTGAGCGGCAGACGCCGCTCGGCCACGAAGTCCGGTGCCTCGCCGGGGCCGCAGAAGCCGAACTCCTCCAGCTGCGTCAGCACGAACGGCGTGAAGTGGTCGTAGAGGATCCCCACGTCGATGTCGGCCGGGGCGAGTCCGGAGGTCCGCCACAGCTGCCGGGCCACCACCGCCGTCTCGGGCAGGCCGGTCAGGTCGTCGCGGTAGAAGCTGGTCATCTGCTCCTGCGCGCGTCCCGCGCCCTGGGCGGCCGCCGCGATCACGGCGGGCGGGTGGGGCAGGTCGCGGGCCCGCTCCACCGAGGTGACCACGAGGGCCTGGCCGCCGTCGGTCTCCTGGCAGCAGTCCAGCAGCCGCAGCGGCTCGACGATCCAGCGGGACGCGGCGTGGTCGGCCATCGTGATGGGCCGGTTGTGGAAGTAGGCCGCCGGGTTGGTCGCCGCGTACGCGCGGTCGACCACGGCGACGTGCCCGAACGCCTCCGGCGTCAGCCCGTACGTGTGGAGGTACCGCTGGGCCGCCATCGCCACCCAGGAGGCCGGGGTGAGCAGGCCGAACGGCAGCGACCAGCCGAGCGCCGCGCCCTCCGCCGACGGCTCGCGGTGCCGGACCCCGGAGCCGAAGCGGCGTCCCGAGCGCTCGTTGAACGCCCGGTAGCAGACGACCACGTCCGCCACGCCCGCCGCGATCGCGAGGGCCGCCTGCTGGACGGTGGCGCAGGCCGCGCCGCCGCCGTAGTGGATCCGGGAGAAGAAGGAGAGCTCGCCGATGCCGGCCGCCTGGGCCACGGTGATCTCGGGGCTGGTGTCCATGGTGAACGTGACCAGCCCGTCGACGTCGGCCGGCGTCAGTCCCGCGTCCGCGAGGGCCGCCCGTACCGCCTCGACGGCCAGGCGCAGTTCGCTGCGGCCCGAGTCCTTGGAGAACTCGGTGGCTCCGATGCCGGCGATGGCCGCACGGCCGCCGAGGGTGTCGTGCCGGCGGGGACTCATGATGGGCCTCCTGGGGTCATGCCCGGCCTCCCGGAGTCGCCGGGTCGGCGAGCGGGTCCGTGGTGGTCCGGCCCTCGGCGAGCGACAGCAGGGTGGATCCCTTGCCGGGCCTCCTCGGCTCACGCGGCGCCAGGCACCCGGGGCGCCGCGAGCACCCGTGGCGGCCAAGGGGACGCGGCCCGTGGCGGCCAAGGGGACGCGGCCCGCGGCGGCCAGGGGGGTCGGCGGCCCGGGCCGCGGGGACGGTGTCGTCGGCCCGGGCCGCGGGGACGGTGCCGTCGGTCATGACGGTGACGGTCCGCCGGGAGCGGTCGCCGTCCCGGCTCCCCCCGGGACCATGACCGTCACCGTGCCGGTGACGTGCGTGCCGATGCCGTTCGTACCGACGACCCGGACTGTCACCCTCTCGCCGTCGGCCTCCTCGACCGTGCCCGTCAGCACCATCGTGTCGCCGGGGTGGTTGGGCGCGCCGAGCCGGATGGCGACCCGGCGCAGCACGGCCCGGGGGCCGAAGTGGTCCGTGATGTAGCGGCCGACCAGGCCGTTGGTCGTCAGGATGTTCATGAAGATGTCGGGGGAGCCCTTCTGCCGGGCCAGGTCCGGGTCGTGGTGCACGTCCTGGTAGTCGCGGGACGCGATCGCCCCGGCGACGATCAGGGTGCGGGTGACCGGGATCTCCAGTGGCGGAAGGCGGTCTCCGGCGTTCACGGCGTCACCCCCTGGAAGACGGGCAGCACCAACTCGTCGTCGTAGCGCCGGAAGTCGAGCCGGACCGGCATGCCGATGCGCACCTTGTCGTACGGCACCCCGACCACATTGCTGACGATCCGCACGCCCTCCGCGAGCTCGATCAGCCCGACCGCGTATGGGGGCTCGAAGGCCGGGAAGGGCGGGTGGTGCATGACGACGTACGAATAGACCGTGCCCTCGCCGCTCGCCTCGACGGTGTCCCACTCCGGGGAGCCGCAGCTGTTGCACCCCGGCAGCCAGGGGAAACGCAGGTCGCCGCAGCCGGTGCAGCGCTGGATGAGCAGCTCGTGGCGGGCCACGCCCTCCCAGAAGCCGGCGTTGTCGCGGTTGATCACGGGGCGCGGGCGGGGTTCCTTCGGGCGCGGCGGCCGGTGTGCGGGGGCGTACTTGAGGATGCGGAAGCGGTGGGTGCCGGCGAGTTCGCCGCCTGCCCGGATGTCCGTACGGGTCGTGACGAAGTAACCCGCCCCCAGCTTCGTGGTCTTGCGGCCCGAGACCGACTCGATCACCGAGTCGAAGGTGATCTCGTCTCCGGGGCGCAGGGGGCGGACGTACTCCTGCTCGCAGTCGGTGGCGACGACCGCGTCGTGGCCCGCCTCGTCGAGCAGGCGGAGGAGTTCGTCGTAGGCCGCCGTGCGTTCCGGGCGGCGGGTGAGGCCCGCCATGGTCCATGCCTGGAGCATGGTGGGGGGAGCGATGGCGTCCGGTCCGGTGTAGGCGGGGCTGGTGTCGCCCATGGCCTCGCACCAGTGCCTGATCATCGGCTCGTTGACGGGGTCCCGGCCGACCCCGGTGGCGGCGGCCGGGCGGCCCTCGTAGGCCTTCAGACGCGCCTCGAACTCCTCGTGGACCTCCGTCTCACCGTTCACGGTTTCTGACTGTCCGTCAGATCCAGGGCGGCGTCAAGATGTCACACCCCACGCACGCGAAAACGCCTGCGCGGCGGTACCGGAGTACCGCCGCTCAGACGCTTGTCACCCCACGAAGCACACACCCCACACGAACGGCGGGCCGATGCCGGTACACCGGCCCGCTCAGCTCACCACCACAGCGGGGTGAAGCTGACGGCGGTGTTGTCGTTGCCCTGGTTGACGGCCGTGAAGGCCGATCCGTTGACCTGGGCGGTGTTGCTCTGGTTCGAGGCACCCTCGCCGACGGCCTGCTGGTTCGTGGTGGACGAGGTGCCGTAGTTGTCACCGCCGACGCCGCTGCCGAGGACGCCCGACTCGGCCTCCGTGACGGAGGCGATCGATCCGTTGTCCGCGAAGGAGCCGTTGTCCGCCGTCGCGATGCCGGTGAAGAGGGCGGCCGCGAGCGGTAGGGCGGAGACGGCGGCGATGACGCGGGCGGTACGGATGCTTGCCATGTTGTTGTCCCTCCAAGGACCTCAGTGAC
This sequence comes from Streptomyces sp. NPDC008137, assembly GCF_042957035.1. Classification (NCBI taxonomy): domain Bacteria; kingdom Bacillati; phylum Actinomycetota; class Actinomycetes; order Kitasatosporales; family Streptomycetaceae; genus Streptomyces; species Streptomyces sp. NPDC008137. The sequence continues at coordinate 170,027 of NZ_JBIBHN010000009.1, forward strand.
TTCAGTGACTTCAGAACCAACGACTGCGTGGAGAAGTACTGCTGCCTCCAGGGAAGTTGGCCGACCGCCCTGGTCCGTTGCTCGACGTCGCGAGTCCAGAGTTGCCCACCGAATCCCCGGCGAACCACACCGGAAGCCCCCATTCGCACTCAAGCGTGATGACATGTCGATAAACCCCTTTGCATCACTTCAGTACCGGACTGGGGCGGAAGGGGCGGTTCGAACCCTGGTACCGCAAGGGGCGAAGCGTTCCGGCACTTTTCGCGCACAGACCTCCGCCCCGGCGCGTCGCCCACACCCCTCTTTCCTTTTTCGAACGTACGTACGAAACTAGAAGCATGGCCACCACCGACCGGCAGGCCACGACGCTGGCCCTCGCACACGCCCTGTCAGCCGCCGAACGCGGACTGGCCGTCATCCCCCTGTCCCGCGCCAAGCTCCCGGCGCTGCGCTCCCCGCACCGCGACGACCCCGCCCCCTCCCCCTGCCACGGCGCGTGCGGCCGCCTCGGCCATGGTGTGTACGACGCCTCCAGCGACCCGGCCCGCATCCGCGAGCTCTTCGCCGCCGCGCCCTGGGCGACCGGCTACGGCATCGCCTGCGGCCTGCCCCCGCACCAGCTCATCGGCGTCGACCTGGACGTGAAGACCGGCACGGACTCCTCGGCCGCCCTGCGCGAGCTGGCCCTGCGGCATCTGTTCACCATCCCCCCGACGGTGGTGGTCCTGACCCCGTCCGGCGGGCGTCACCTGTGGCTGAGCGGCCCGCCCGACGTGGTGGTCCCCAACTCGGCGGGCCGTCTCGCCCCCGGCATCGACATCCGGGGCGCCGGCGGCTACCTCGTCGGGCCCGGATCCCGCACGGGCCAGGGGGTGTACGCCGCCGCCCCCGGGACCGCGCACCTGGCGCTCGCGCCCTGCCCGCGCTCCCTGCTGCGGCTGCTGCTCCCGCCGCCCCGCTCCCCCCACCCCACACCCCCGTCGGCCGGCGGGCACGGCCAGGGCCTGGTCCAGTTCGTCCTCGCCGCACACGAGGGGCAGCGCAACACCCGGCTGTTCTGGGCGGCCTGCCGGGCGTACGAGGACGGCATCGGCCCGGCGCTCGTGGACGCCCTGGTCGAAGCGGCCCTGGGCACCGGCCTGTCCGAGCGTGAGGCCCGGGCGACGATCGCGTCGGCCGCCCGGATGACGGGGCACCGGCCGTGAGCCGGGCCGCGCCCACCAGCACCGAAAGACCCCCATGCACCAGCACGCCAGACCGCCGGCCATGGCGCTCGCCCGCCTCGTTCTCACCTCCGGCCGCTCGGTGGACCTCGCCGAACTGCGGTTCACGTCGACGTACGGCGACCTGTTCTCGACGTACGGCGACTCGCTGCCGACGTACGGCGACCCGCTGTCGACGTACGGCGACCCGCTATCGACGTACGGCGACCCGCTATCGACGTACGGCGACCCGCTATCGACGTACGGCGACTCGCTGTCGACATCCGGCGACCCACCGGCCGGCTATCCCTGCGAGCCGGTCAACGACCTGCGGATCCGCGAGCTGCTGCGCGCCGCCGAGCGGTCCCACCCCGGCACGCCCGTTCACCTCGTCCCGCCCCCGCGCGAGCGTCCCGACCAGTACGCGGGCGGTCTCGGTCCCGTCGAGGTGCTGCCCGCCGTGGCCTGCGTCGGTACGTTCCACTCCGCCGCCCTCGACCCGGCCCACGACCCGGTCCTGTACCGCTCGCGCCTGTCCGTGGTCTGGTTCCAGCCGGCCCCGCGCCTGCCGTCGGGCTGCGACGCGGAGCGGGCACTGCGGGAGATCGACTGGGCGGGACTGGCCCGGGACACCCGGGCGGCGCTTGCGTAGGGTCGCCCGATGAGCGATTCCCGTACGGAACTGCCGCGCTGGCAGTTCGAGTTGACCTGGTCACTGTTCGAGTACCACCTGGAGCGGCTGGAGCCCGGGGACTTCCTCTGGGAGCCCGTACCCCTCTGCTGGACCATGCGCCGAGCGCCCGACGGCACCTGGACGCCGGACTGGGCGGACACCGAGCCCGACCCCGTGCCCGTCCCGACGATCGCCTGGGTGACCTGGCACATCGGCTGGTGGTGGAGCGTCACCCTGGACCACGCGCAGGGCCGGCCGCCCCGCGACCGCACGGACATCGCCTGGCCCGGCGAGGGCGCCCCGACCGTCGAGTGGCTGCGCGACCTGCGCACTCAGTGGCTGGCGGTGCTGGACGGCCTCACCGGCAGCGACCTGGACGCCACCGCCTCGTTCCCGACGCAGGGCGACCCCCAGTACACCGTCGCGCACATGGTGGCCTGGGTGAACGCCGAGCTGATGAAGAACGTGACCGAGATCGGCCAGCTGCGGCTGCTGCGGGCGGCGTCGGGGCCAGGGCCGGGACCGGGGCAGGGCTCGGGGGCTCGGTCCCCCGTGCGGCGGTAGACCGCCGGCTCCCGGGCCTGGAAGCCGAGCCACACGCAGAGCCGGTTCGCCGCGGCACGGTCCGGCCGGGAGGTGAGGTCGACCGTGCGGGCACCGGCAGGGCGGGCGGGCGAGGCGCAGCTCACCGGGCGCCCGATCGCCGCGCGGTCCAGGGACCGGGCCGTCGCGGACAGCCGCGGGACCAACTGCCCGAAGTCCTCGACGAGTTCCTCACTCGGCCCCCGGATGATCGGGACACGGATGTCCGTGCCAGGAGCGTATCCGCGGGCGGGCCGGGCCATCGGCCGCCGGAAAGAACCGGGCGGCGAACCCGCCAAGGCCGTGACATCGTGGTGCCATGACCATCGACGTCCGGCCTGCCACGGACTTCGAGGACGTCCGTGCCGTGCTCGGGCCGAAGTCGCCCGGGGCGAATGTCTGCTGGTGTCTGAGCTACCGGATTCCCTCCAAACTCAACAAGGAACTGCGCGGCCCGGCCCGCGGTGACCACGTCGCCGAGCTGTGCGGTGCGGAACCGCCCCCGGGCGTGCTCGCCTACGACGGTGACGAACCGGTCGGCTGGGCCGCCGTCGCACCGCGTTCGGACACCTCGTTCGCCCGCAACCGCAAGATCCCGCACGTGGACGATCTGCCCGTCTGGTCCCTGTGGTGCGTCCGGGTCCGCCCCGGCCACCGCAAGCAGGGCATCTCGCACGCGCTCATCGCCGGTGCCGTCGACTTCGCCCGGGCCCGGGGCGCCCCTGCGATCGAGGCCTACCCCCTCGACAACGGCGACGCCAAGGTAGACCTGACGATGGCCTACGCCGGCCTGCGGAAGAACTTCGAACGGGCCGGCTTCACCTACGCGGCCCCCACCACATCGGTCCTGGCCGGCCATCCCCGCGTCCTGATGCGCCTCGACCTGCGCTGAGCGGCCCGGCATGCGAATGCCCGACCGCTGGCGACGGGGGATGCACCAGCGGTCGGGCTATGGCCAAGGGTAACAAGCGCTTACGCGGGAGGAGCCGACTGCCCGTCAGGAAACCCGGGTTGTGACTCGTATCACTGACTGCCGTGAGAGTCCGCCCTGTCGCCGGACCACGACCTCATCGGCCGGCGCACGGCGCGTCGTAGGAGAGCCTGGGCAGGTACGCGCGCCAGGTGTCCGGCGTCAGAACACCCCGGGTCATCGAGCAGATGCGGCGTACGGCCTCGTCGGTGTCCAGGTTCCAGAGCCGGATGCTGTCGGCGCCGCTCGACACCCCGAGCATGTGGCTGTTCGGGCTGAACGCCAGGAAGTTGCCGGTCTTGGCGTTGGGACTCATGGAGTGGCCGATCGCGGTGGCCCCGGCGGGGTCGGAGACGTTCCACAGCCGGACGGTGCTGTCGTTGCCGCCGCTGGCCAGGGTGCGGCCGCTCCGGCTGAACGTCAGCGACACGACGGCTTCCGTGTGTCCCGTGAGGCGCGCCTCCGCGGAGGCCTCGGCAGGGTCCTCGACGTCCCAGAGGCGGACCGAGTTGTCGTCACCGGCGCTGGCCAGCGTCCGGCCGTCGGGGCTGAGGGCGAGGGCGTTGACGGCTCCGAGATGGCCCCTGAGAGGCGCGCGGATCAGGGTCGTACGGCCTGGGTCGGCGGTGTTCCACAGCCTGATGGTGCCGTCCGCGCTGCCGCTGGCCAGCGTCCGGCCGTCGGGGCTGAAGACGAGGGCGTTGACGTAGCCCTTGTGCCCGGCGAGGGGCGCGCCGAGCGCGCGGGGACGGGAGGGGTCGCCGATGTCCCACAGCTGGACGGTGCGGTCGTCGGAGGGGGTCGCCAGGACCCGCCCGTCCGGGCTGAAGGCCACCGGGTCGGCCAGCCGCATCCGCAGGGGGGTGGAGGGTCCGTGCGGGACGGGGCGTTCCGGATCGCCGAGGTTCCACAGTTGCAGGGTCCGGCTGCCCGTCACCACCGCGAGGGTGCGGCCGTCCGGGGAGAACTCCAGGGAGCGGACGCCGCCCTCCGGCCGGAACGGCTTCCCCAGCCGCACGGGCCTGCCCGGCGACCGCACGTCCCACAGCCGCACCCGCCCGTCGAGCGCCGCCGTCGCGAGCACCCGCCCGTCCGGGCGGAACACTCCGCTCCGGCCGGTCATGTCCGATGTCGGCAGCGCCCACAGGCGGACCTTGTTGTCGCCCGCCCCGGTGGCGAGCGTGCGCCCGTCGGGGCTGAAGCCGAGCGCGTACATCTCACCGCTGCTGCCCGCCAGGGGCCCGCCGACCTGCGACGGGTACGCCGGATCACCGACCTTCCACAGACTCGCGGTGCTGTCCGCGCTGGCGGCGGCGAGCATGTTCCCGTCAGGGCTGAAGGCCACGGACCACACCGGCCCGGTATGGCCGGTGAGCGGCGTACCGATCGGTGCCGGGCCACGGGAACCGGCCATGTTCCAGAGCCGTACGGTGTTGTCCGAGCTGCCGCTGGCGAGCGTACGGCCGTCCGGGCTGAAGGCCACCGAGTGCACGGTGGCGGTGTGGCCGGTCAGCCGCTCCCCGGCCCGCTCCGGGCGCCGGGGGTCGGTCACGTCCCACAGCCGGATCGCCCCGTCGTCGCCACCGGTCGCCAGCGTCCTGCCGTCCGGGCTGAACGCCACCGAGCGCACGGCGGTCGAGTGCCCGGTCAGGGGCTCGCCCAGGGGCTTCGGGCGCTTCGGATCGGCCACGTCCCACAGCCGGACGGTGCGATCATCGCCGACGGAGGCCAGCGTGCGCCCGTCCGGGCTGAAGGCGACCAGGTAGATCGTGCTGTCATGGCCGGTCAGCGGCTTGCCGAGCCGCTCCGGGCGCCGGGGGTCGGTCACGTCCCACAGCCGGATCGTGCCGTCGTCGGACGCGCTGGCGAGGGTACGGCCGTCCGGGCTGAAGACCGCGCTGCTCACCCAGCTCGTATGGCCGGTGAGAGGCTCGCCCAGGGGCTTCGGGCGCTTCGGATCGGTCACGTCCCACAGCCGTACGGTCCGGTCGTAGCTGGCCGTGGCGAGGGTCCGCCCGTCCGGGCTGAACGTCGTGAGGTAGACGGCGCCCGTGTGGCCGACCAGCGGCGTGGCCAGCGGGGCGTTCACGATGGAGATCAGGCGGCTGTTCGCGCCCTTGTCGTCCGGCCGCAGCCGGTGCGCCACCAGGTCGAGCTGCGCGGACAGCGACGGATCCGTGTCCTGGACGCGGTCGGCCTGGGCGAGGACCTGCTCGAACACGGCCTCGTCCCGCTGCTTCGAGGCGATGACGGCCGATCCCACGGCCAGCATCGCGAGGACGACCAGCGTCGCCACCGCGCCCCGGCTGATCCAGGTCACGCGCCGGCGCAGCCGGACCGAGGCGGCCAGGAACTCCACCGCGCTCCGGGTCAGGAACCTGTCCCCGGCGGATCGCGCCCAGCCGTGGGCCTGTTCCAGCCGGGAGCCCCGGTAGAGCAGTGACGTGTCGCGGTTCGACTCCTCCCAGGCCCGGCCGTCCTCCTCCAGGCGCTGGCGCAGCAGATTGCCCTGCCGGTCGTCGTCGATCCACTCGCGCAGCCGCGGCCAGGCGTGCAGCAGCGCCTCGTGGGTGATCTCCACGGTCTCCGCGTCGAGGGTCACCAGCCGGGCGCGGACCAGCGCCTCCAGGGACTCCTCGGTCTTGCCCGGGTCGGTGGACTCCTCCGCCAGCTTCCGCCGGGTCCCCCGTCTGCGGGTGGCCTGGGTGTCCTCGCCGAGGCGGACCAGCCGGAGCAGCAGCAGTCGCGCCGCCGTGCGCGCCGCCGGGTCCAGGCCGGACCAGGCCCGCTCCGCGGTCGCCGCGACGGCGCCCTGGATGCCGCCGGCCGCGCGGTAGCCGGCGAGGGTGAGCCGGCCCGCCTTTCTGCGCTGCCAGGTGGCGAGCAGGGCGTGCGAGAGGAGCGGCAGCACGCCCGCGTCGTGCTCCCCCGCAGCCCGAAGGGTGTGCGAGGTCCCCGCACCGCGCGGGCCGTCTGCGCTGACCTCCCTGACGATCAGCTCCGCCAGGCCCGGTTCCAGCTCCAGGCCGACGGCCTTGGCCGGTCCGGTCACCGCCTCGCGCAGCTCCGCCGTGGTCAGCGGACCGAGCACCATGTGCCGGTGCTGGAGCGCGTCGGCCAGCTCGGGATATCTCAGGCACCGCTCGTAGAAGTCGGCGCGTATGCCCAGGACCACGACCGCCGGGGCCGGTTCGTCCCGTCCGGCGGGTGAGCACGCGGCGTGCAGGGCCTCGATGAAGGCACGCCGGTCCGCCTCGTCGGGGCAGAGGGTGAACGTCTCCTCGAACTGGTCCACGATGACGACCGGACGCGCACCGGAGGGCGCCTCGCGCCGCGCCCAGGCGGCGACGGCGGCACGGACGGCGTCCGGGGAGATCGGAACACCGCGTTCCGCCCGCTCCGCCTGCCCCGTCTGCTCCGCCTGCCCCGACCGCTGCACGGCGGAGCCGTCGCGCTCCTCCATCCCCTGTTCCGGTTCCGTGGCGGACTGTTCCGGTTCCGGTCCCGTGGCCGACGGGACGCCGGCGGCTCCCGCCCCGGACAGCAGGACGGGCCGCAGTTCGGGGATGAGCCGGCTCAGCTCCGCCAGCGGATCACCGCCCGGGACGAGTTGCACGACCTCCCGCTCCCGGCCGTGCTCCGCACCGTCGTCGCCGCCCAGCGCGCCGTCCCGCAGGGCGGGCACCAGACCGGCGTTCAGCAGCGAGGACTTGCCCGCCCCCGACGCGCCCACGAGCATGACCAGGCCGCCCGTCCCGGCCACGGCTCCGAGCTGCGCGACGATCGCGTCCGTGCTCCGCTCCCGGCCGAAGAACCAACGGGCGTCCTCCCGGCGGTAGGAGGCCAGCCCGCGGTACGGGCACAACCCGCCGGGCGCGGGCGGTTCCTGCTCCTCGGCGGAGGACGCCACGGGCCGTTCGCCGACCGGGTCGGCCAACGCCTGCTCCCACAGCCGCTGCCACTGGCCGAGGTCGTACAGGCCCGGGGAGACCGGAGCGGGCCGCGAGCGGCGTGCCTCGGGTATCAGTACCTGCAACACGGCCGCGAGAGCGGCGAACTGGGCGGGTACGTTCCGGGCCCGCCGCCAGTCGCTGATGCGCTGGGCGGACACCCGCACGGGCCGCCCGCGTTCGTCGACGCGGTGGAGCCGGACGACCGCTTCGGACACCCGCTTGAGGGGAGGGTTCCCGGCTTCCTTGTACAGCAACGCGAGGCGTTCCGCGAAGGCGGTGCGTGTCCCCGAGTCGGAACCCAAGGTCTCCACTCCTTACTTGTCACGCCTGGACGTCCGGACCGGAAAACTCACTCTATATGCCTGACCTGCGGTAATACCGTCCGTCCGGACTCCGGACCTCCTCGTCGGCGGTGGGGAATGGCAGGATCCGGACGCAGCAACGCACCATTCCGGTCAGCTGCGATCCGCTCCCGTCTCCTGTCGTCCCGCGCCGTGCGGCGCCATCCACGCCGGACGACGGTAGCTCCACCGTCCGGCACCGGTCCCCACGAGGGGAGGGACCGGTGCCGGACGAAGTGGCGATGCTCCCCGCGGACCACACCCGCCGCCTCCCACCGACTCCCGCCGACCCTGGATAACTGACGACTCGTCAGCTATGGTCGCCGCCTGCCGTACCGCTTCCGGAGCGACGTACAGGGGTGAGCGCGATGAGGACACGTCCCGAGAGCCCGGAACCGCAGGGCGATCCACGCTGGGTGGCGATGCTCTACCGGACGGCCACGAACTCCTGGCGGGCCGCGGCGGAGTCGCCCCACCGCTCACCCGTGCTGTACGCGCTCGGCGAGATGACCCAGACCATGCGCGCGCGGGGCGAGGAGGTGACCGTCGCCCTCTGGGGCCCGAAGGACGGCGCGTGGCAGCTGTTCGACACCTCGCTGAAGCAGGCGGCTTCACCTCAACCTCAACCTCGGCCGACGAGCCCGGACGCGGACTCCCCCGGCGAACCGACCGTGCTGGCGGAGCGGATGACCGCCCGCCGCCACCAGGTCCTCATGGCCGGCCTGAGCAAGGCGGGCTTCTACGACCTCACCCCCGAGGACGACAGCACCGTCCAGGCCCTCGTCGAACGGCTCGACGAGCCCGCCGTACGCCGGGTCGCCCACTGGCTCGCCGCCGCCGGCACCCGCTAGCCGGGCCGATTCGGCCGACGGCGCGCTGGGCAGAGGAAGAGTCATGAAGGTCTCCGTCGACCGCGAACTCTGTTACGGCTCCGCCGAATGCGCCCACCGGGCCCCGGCTGTCTTCGAGTTCGTCGACGGATACGGCGTCGTCCGCCCGGGCCACGACAGCGCGGGCAACGCGCCGGAGATCCTGGAAGCCGCGGAGAAGTGCCCGAGCCAGGCCATCACCGTCACTGACGCGCCCTCGTCTCCGGGCCGGCGGTAGCGAGGGCGGTTGCCGATACCCATGCCCGTGCCGTCGTTGCTCGGGGTCTTCGCGCACTCCGACGACGAGTCCCTGGTGGCGGGCGGCATCCTGGCCCGGCACGCATCCTCGGGCGCCGGCACGGCGGTCGTCACGGCGACCTGGGCGGTGGGGGAACTGGGCGCACAGATCCGCGACGTCCGCCCGGAGATCGTCGTCACCCACGACGCCTACGGCGGCCTGACCGGTAGTGGTGGGCTGCGGAAAGGACGTCGACCGCGCCTTCTATTCTCGGAGCGGGGGTGCCATGACCAAACGAGACTGGTACGAGGACAGCGACTACGACAGGGCAGCCGAGCAGACCGATCGGATGGCTCGAATGGGATGGACGGCGGCCCTGGGCCTGACAGGGCTGATGGGCGTCGCCGCAATTGCCGCCATCGCTGCCTGCCTGGCCGCTGCCGTAGGCATGTTCTACGTCGTCATGGTCATTACCCGCTAGCACGTCCGCAGACTTGTCCAGCACGCCCCGGTGGTCCGGCGTCAGTGCATGCCACCAACAAGGCCGACGGCGTCAGTTGCGGAATCATTGCGGTCGCCTACAGGTGACCTGCGTCACAACTCCCCTTGACTGCAGGTAAATCGGTGTCCGAATAGCCGAGATCGAGTTTGCGAATGGCCGATCTGAGCCCACAATGAGCCCCGTCAGACCACGAAAAACCCGCCCTCGCCGGACAGGTTCCTAGGCGTGCACGGCAGGGCGGGTCTCCGAACCTCCAGGAGGCTCAAGATGAGTTTGTCGCCTATCCCGCAGGGGATGTCAATTCCGATCAACCCCGAGCGGCTCATCACGGTCATCGTTTTGATCGTGCTCGTCACGGCGCCGGTCGCCGAAATCGCTAGCGCGTACGCAGACGCAGCGGCTTTGATGACCTTGCTTCTCGGAGGGGTCGGCACGGCAGTGACGTGCAGCAGCCGCAACAGCTGACCCCAGCTCCCGTGTCCCAGCCGTGCCCGATCGAGCGGGGAATCACGGGGGACACCGGGTAGGTGCCGAGCCCGAACATGCGAACGGCCCCTGACCACATCTCCAGGTCAGGGGCCGTTCTCACTGCTCATCGCGCGGAGGCGGTGGGATTTGAACCCACGGTGACATCGCTGCCACGACGGTTTTCAAGACCGTTCCCTTCGGCCGCTCGGGCACGCCTCCCCGCGCCGGCCGTGATCGGCGGCGCGGGGACAAGGGTAACGGGTCGGTGCGCGCGGGTGGGCGTCAGTTGTCGCCGGTGCGCGAACCCAGGGTGACGTCGACGGTCTGCTGCTTGCCGCCGCGCTCGTAGGTGATCGTGACCTTGTCGCCGGGCTTGTGGGTCCAGATCTCGCCGATCAGGGTGGGGCCGGAGTCGATCACCCGGTCGTCGAGCTTGGTGATGACGTCGCCGGGCTTCAGGCCCGCCTTGGCGGCCGGGCCGCCGGGCTCGACCGGTGCCGCGCCGCCCGCGCCCTGGTCGGTGATCTGCGCGCCGTTCGAGCTGTCGTCCAGGGAGACGGACGCGCCGATCTTCGCGTACACCGGCTTGCCGGTCTTGATCAGCTCCTGGGCGACGTACTCGGCCTGGTTGATCGGGATGGCGAAGCCCAGGCCGATCGAGCCGGACTGGCCGGTGCCGAAGCCGCCGTTGCCGGTGGACTGGATCGCGGAGTTGATGCCGATGACGTTGCCCTGCGCGTCCAGCAGCGGACCGCCGGAGTTGCCCGGGTTGATCGAGGCGTCGGTCTGCAGGGCGCTCATGTAGGACGCCTGGCTGCCGCTGCCGTCGCTGGAGGCGACCGGGCGGTTCTTGGCGCTGATGATGCCCGTCGTCACCGTGTCGGACAGACCGAAGGGGGCGCCGATCGCGATGGTCGCGTCGCCGACGGCCACCTTGTCCGAGTCGCCGAGGGTGAGGGGCTTCAGGTCGGAGGGGGCGTCCTTGAGCTTGATGACCGCCACGTCGTAGCCCTGCGCGTGGCCGACCACCTCGGCGTCGTACTTCTTGCCGCTCGGGAAGGTCGCGGTGAGCTTGCCGCCGTCCACCGCGCCCGCCACCACGTGGTTGTTGGTGACGATGTGGCCCTGCTTGTCGAAGACGAAGCCCGTGCCGGTGCCGCCCTCGCCGCTGTTGCTCTCGGCCTCGATCGTGACCGTGCTCGGCAGCGCCTTGGCGGCCACGCCCGCGACCGTGCCCGGGTCGCGCTTGAGGTCGCCGCCGCTGGTGGATGCGGAGACCGTGGTGGAGCCGGAGCTCTCGTCGTTGTTCTTCGCCAGGGTGTAGCCGAGGCCGCCGCCCAGACCGCCCGCGACCAGCGCGGCCGCCAGGATCGCGACGACCAGACCACCGCGGCCGCGGCCGGGCTTCGGCGCCGGCTGCTGGTAGGAGGAACCCCAGCCGCCCGCTCCGTAACCGGCACCGCCGTCACCGTACGACCCTCCGGCACCGCCGTCGCCGTACGACGGGGTGGCCGGCGGCGGGGGCGGCGGCCAGGAGGGGTCGGGGGCGGAGGAGGAGGCGCCGGGATGACCGGCGCCGCCGGGAGCGCCCTCACCATGAGCGCCCTCTCCATGAGCGGCCTGCCCCTGGGCGTCCTGCCCGTACGGCCCCTGCGGCGCCGGAGCAGCGGGAGCATCCACCGGCACGGGGGGTGCGGACGGGGCGGGGGGTACCGCGGTGCCCTCGTTCTCGGTGCTCACAGCTTCTCTCCTCGATCCACGGCTGCTTTTCTGGGTCGCACTCGGTCACGCTTTTTCACGCTGGCGACGGTCCGGCGCGATACAGCTGTGCTTGTCCCTTTGTATGCCGTCAGCTTTTCCCACGGGACGTCAGAGCACCATAAGCGGTGGCTGTGGGTCCGCGGCCATTCTTTATATAGGTCATTACTGCTGAAAAGTATGCAATTCCAGCACCTCCGTACGGACCTGTGAATCCGTCGGGTCCGTACGACCGGACGCGTACCCGGACTCGGTGGCACCATGACGCGGTGACCCACGCACGGCAGCATGTGATTCAAGTCGTCGCCCACCGCGGAGCCTCCGAGGACGCCCCGGAGCACACCCTGGCCGCGTACACCAAGGCGATCGAGGACGGTGCGGACGCCCTCGAGTGCGATGTGCGCCTCACCGCCGACGGCCACCTCGTGTGTGTGCACGACCGCCGGATCAACCGTACGTCCAACGGCCGCGGCGCGGTCTCCGCCCTGGAGCTGGCCGATCTCGCCGCCCTGGACTTCGGCTCGTGGAAGACGCGCGAGGCCTGGAAGGGGCGCGACGAGGAGCCCGACTGGGAGCACCCCCCGGAGGACCGCGAGGCGACCTCCGTACTCACCCTGGAGCGGCTGCTCGGACTCGTCGCGGACGCCGGGCGCCGGGTGGAACTGGCCATCGAGACCAAGCACCCCACGCGCTGGGCGGGACAGGTCGAGGAGCGGCTGCTGGCCCTGCTGAAGCGGTTCGGCCTCGACGCCCCGGCCGCCGCCGAGGAGTCCCAGGTGCGGGTGATGAGCTTCTCGGCCCGCTCGCTGCACCGGGTGCGGGCCGCCTCGCCGACCCTGCCGACGGTCTATCTGACGCAGTTCGTCTCGCCCCGGCTGCGGGACGGGCGGCTGCCCCCGGGCGTGGGGATCGCGGGTCCCTCGATCCGGATCGTGCGCCACCACCCCGTTTATGTGGAGCGCCTGAAGCGGGCCGGCCACCAGGTGCACGTGTGGACCGTGAACGAACCGGAGGACGTGGATCTCTGCATCGACCTCGGTATCGACGCCATCATCACCAATCGTCCGCGTGCCGTGCTGGACCGCCTCGGCCGCTGAGGCCGGCCACACAAGTCCCACCAGACCCACGCACACCTCTTGACCCCACACCTTGACGGGCGGGATCCTCCGGTCTCGGCCACACCGACGAAATCCAGCCACTCGATTACGGGGAGTGCTCCGGCGCGTTCGGTCCGTATTCGATCGTGGTGAATGCGTCACAGGACGTTGATTGGCCGGTTTCCGGTACAGGCCAATGGGGCATCCACACCGTGGCGTGGGGCGAAGGAGGTCTCGGGGGTGGCGTTGGTGGTGGCACAGGAGGTGCCCGCGTCGTCGAGCATGGCCGTACCCCATGGCCCTGCGGGCGTGGGGAAAGCAAGGCACCGTATGCGTTCACAGTTGCGCAGCGGTGGCGTAGCGGATTCGGTCATCGACGACGCCGTACTGATCCTTTCCGAACTTTTGAGCAACGCGTGCAAACACGGCAGACCGCTCGGCGACGCCCTGTCCGGTGACGGCGATGTCCGTGCCGCGTGGCGCGTGGACCCGGCGGGCCGGCTCATCGTCGAGGTCACGGACGGCGGCGGCCCGACCCGCCCCGCTCCGGCGACCCCGTCGGTCACGGCGCACGGCGGCCGCGGGCTGAACATCATCACCGCGCTGGCCGACGACTGGGGCGTCCGCGACGACATCCGCGGCGAGGTCACGGTGTGGGTCATCGTCCACGACGACGTGTACGACCCGGACGCCGGCCACCGCCGCGACGACTTCGTGACGCGCGTCGCGGCCCCGGCGGTGTCCCAGATACCCGGGCTGGACTTCGCGGACGCCTTCGAGGACATGGACTGAGTCACCGGACCCAGGGCTGAGGGCTGTGCCCGTCCGCCGCGCTGGACCGAGTGTTGTCCACAGGATCCCGTCGCCCGAGGCCCGAACGGCTAGGCTCGCGAACGTACGAGACGAGCCGTAACCGGGAGACCCATCGATGGCCAAGAAGCGACCCCAGACGAAGGCCAAGCGCCCGCAGATCACGGATGGCGAGGTCCCGGTCGTAGGCGCTCGCGAGCCCTGCCCCTGCGGAAGCGGCCGCCGCTACAAGGCCTGTCACGGCAGGGCCGCGTCCCACGCCGCGACCGAGCTGGTGCACCGCCCCTTCGAGGGCCTGCCCGGCGAGTGCGACTGGGTGGCCCTGCGCGAGCTGGTCCCGGCGGCCACGGTCGCGCTGCCCCTGAAGGGCGGCCTGCCCGAGGGCGTCCCCGCGGTGACCCTCGCCACGGTCCTGCCGATGGCCTGGCCCGCCCTGCGCCGCGACGACGGCTCGGTCCTGCTCGGCCTGCAGAACGACACCTCGTCCGGCGACATCAGCCGCGACCTCGCCGACACCCTCCAGCGCGCCCTGGAGGCCCAGCCCGGTACGCCCGTGCAGGGCCGCCGCGCCCCGGCCGACGGTCCCCGGCTGCAGGATCTGCTCGACCCTGAGGGCACCTTCGCGCCAGAAGTGCACAGCGGATTCGAGTTCTGGGTCCCGGACACGGAGAACGCCACGCCGGAGGTGACCGCCTCCCTGGAGCGGGCCAACGCCGCGGCCATCCCGACCGTCAAGCTCCAGAGTGTGGACGCCGCCTACTGGTGCGAGACGCCGGAGAAGAACCATCTGCGGTGGGTCATGCCCCACGCCGAGGAACAGCTTCTGGACGCTCTCGCGCGGCTGCACGCCGCGGGCCGCTCCAGCCTCGGCGAGGGCACCCGCCTGGTGGGCTCCTTCCGCGCTCACGGGCTCACGGTGCCGGTGTGGGACCTGCCGAGCGGGGTCACGGCCGAGGACGTGGAGAAGCCGGCGGCCGAGTTCGCCGAGCGCCTCGCCGCCGCCCTGGCCACGGAAGCGCCGCTCACCCCGGACGAGCGCCGTGCCCGCGGCGGCCTCACCAACCGGCAGGTCACGCTCAGCTGATGTGCGCCACCGGGTCCGGCCGGCCGCCACCCCGGCCGACCGGACCCGAGCGCCCCGGGACGGGTGACTGCCCTCACAACTCCCGCTGGAGACAAGCCAGTCGGTGACTGGAAAGGGCGAGATCGAATTTGCGAACCGCCGATCTCTTGTTACCGTTCCTGTAGCCCGGTTGCTGGTGCATCCCCCGTCGCCAGCAACCGGGTCTTTTCGTGCCCGCGACGGTTCACCGAACGCGGTCGTTCGTCAACTACCTGTCCACGCAGGTGAGTTGCTCCCCGAGCGCAGCAGCAGCGGCCCCTGTCCCGCCCGCCGGGCGAACTCCGCGACCGCCGTGTACGCCGCCAGATCCCCCCGCACCGGCTCCCGCGGCGTCTCGCAGGTCCGCGGCTCGTCCTCGGCGCTCACCGCACACGTCATCCGCACGGTCCGGGCGCCGGGCTCCATCAGGGTCAGCACGGCGTCCAGCGCCTCGCCGGTCGCGTTGCGGTAGTAGGTCCGCGCCCAGGTCCGCGCACCCTGCGTCACGACACAGGTCTGCGCCTCGATGCCGTCGGGGGAGGAGACTTCGGGTCCGCAGCGCACAGCGGTCGCCAGGCCCTGGCCCAGTGTGGGCAGGGTGGGAGCCGCGGAGGGCGCGCTTCCGGACGTACCCAGCGCCTTGTCGTCGGCGCCTGAAGAAGGACCATCCGGGGTGGCACGTACCTCGTCCTGTACGGGACGGGAAACGGGCCCACCGCGTACGGATCCCGCGGACGCCACCGCCAGCGGCAGCGCGACCGCGCACACCGCCACGACGCCCGCGAGGGCGAGCAGTCTGGCCTTTCGGGGGTCCCGGGAGCGGCCCCGGGCATGACGCGGCATGACCCCGGAACTTAACGCCCCGAGGCCCGCGCCGGGCCCGGCGCGCCCGACGGTTCTAGAACTCGGGCGCGCTCACACCCGTACGAGTGAGGGCTTCGACCACGGCGTCCACCACGGCCTCGACATCGGGCACCCACGGAGAGGCGGAGCCGGGCAGCGGCGCCCGCTCCCAGCGGATCTCGCCCTGGGCCGTCCCGGACGGGGGCAGGGCCAGATAGCCGCCCTCGCTGTGGAAGCGGAGGGAGCCGGGCACGAAGTCCTTGGCGTAGAGCAGTTCGCCGAGTTGCTCCATGGAGTACGGCTTCACGAGGATCGCCCAGCGGGCGGGAGAGGCCACGACCGGCCCGAGCCGCATGCCCATCCGGTCGAGCGCCTCCAGGGCGCGGGCGGCCGGCAGGGCGGGCAGCGAGACCGCGCAGGGCGCCTTGCCGCCGGTGGCCATGACGATCGGCGCCGTGGGCCGGTTGCCCCACCACCAGCGGACCATGCGGCCGTCGGTGGTGGCCGCGAGGAGGCCTGGGTCGAAGGGGTGCGCGCCGGGCACCGTGCACTCGGGGTCGGGGCAGCCGCAACGGCCCGACACCTGCGGGTCCGCCGCCACGCCCGGGAGTACGGGCCACTGCCATTGCGTCGCATAGGTCAGGGCCGCGCCGATCAGCTCAGGCGTCCCGTCACCGCGCTTGGACAGGAGCCTGCGTCGCCTTCCGAGGATCTCGCGCATGAGCGCTCGTTCCTTTCCGTTGCACGCCTGGCAACACCGTGGTCCACATCACAACATGTGTCGATCGCTTCACTGTGCGTACCTGTTGGCGCATCACACCCCTGCCGTGAGCAGGGGGAACCCCTATGGGTCGAGCCTTGGCTGCCTCCGCGGCCGTCCCGCCCATACTGCGTGTATCAAAAGCACGGGCGTGGCGTAGGGGTGGCGAAGTATGGCGTTTGCCGTCGCGCGTATTTCTCTCCGCCTCCGCCACGGGAGGATGGGGCACGGTCGTCGGTGGATAGGACGCCCGGGTCCGTCGCCAGGTTCCGGGTGATTCCCAACCACCCCTGGCCTTCACCGAGTACGTACCCATCACGACCGTCGTGACGCTCCGTCGAGCAAGCCCAGTCGACCGCAATAAGCCGTCCACTGCGGCAGTTTTAAGCCAACTTTGCATTTCGGCAAGAGGAAGGGGAGTTGCTCCCTCGGGGCTCACGGACACCAGGAATCCCGGCAGGACAATGCTGGACATCTCCTCACGAGTGCGTGTACATGTGGAGACACTGCTGGCGGCGCAGAATGACATGGGGGTTTGCGATGCTTTTGAGCAGTACGCGCCGGTCGGAAGGCCGGAGACCATGAACGCCCCGCACCCTCCGAAAGTGGCCGGAATCGATTCAACGGTTCCTGCACCCGCCCACACTGTCGCGCCCGGCGCGCCGGGTACCTCCCCGGCTGTTCCCGCGAACCCCCCGGCACCGCCCGGCGCGGTACTGCAGGACCGTCTCGCGGGCTGGGTCTCCGACCTCACCACCCTCCACGAGCTGACCGAGCGCCTAACCCGTACGGCCGTGCTCGACGAGGCGCTCCAGGAGGTTCTGCGGGCCGGCGCCGCCCTCGTGGGTGCCCGGCGCGGCCTCGTCGTACTGGAACCCGGCGACGGCCTCGGCCCGGACACCACGATCGGCCTCGGCCTGGCCCGCGCCGACCTCGGCCACATCGAGACCGTGCCGCGCAGCGCCCTGTCCTACGGCCGGTTCCTCGACGGGCTGCCGGGCGGCGAGGACGGGATCGCCGAGCCCGACCTGTTCGCGGCGGAGGGGCTCGACCCCCGCCACCGCGAGGTCGCGGCCCGTCTCGGTTACGCCGCCAGCTTCGCGCTCCCCCTGTCCACCGGGACCGCGGGCCGCCTCGGGGCCGCCGTCTGGCTCTACGACGAACCCGCCGAGCCGGGCGAGCGGCAGCGCCACCTCGTCGGCCTGTACGCCAGGTACGCCGCCGAACACCTCGCCCGGCTCCTGGAACTGGAACGCACGCGCACGGCCATGGCGACGATGTCGGACGAGCTGCTCCCCTCGCGGCTGCCGCGGGTGTCCGGCGTCCAGCTCGCCGCCCGGCACCGCACCGGCCCGCGCGGCGGCGGCGACTGGTACGACGCGCTGCCGCTGCCCGACGCCGCCCTCGGCCTCGCCGTCGGCTCCGTCACCGGGTCGGGGCCCAGCGCGGTCGCGGCCATGGGCCGGTTGCGGGCTTCCCTGCGCGCGTACGCCGTGATGGAGGGCGAGGACCCGGTCGCGGTCCTGTCCGACCTGGAGCTGCTGCTGCGGCTGACCGAGCCGGCCCGCTCGGCCACTGCGCTGTTCGGCTACTGCGAACCTGCCGCCCGCAAGATCACGCTGGCCGGTGCCGGGCACAGTCCGCCCCTGCTCATCGGACAGCGCCGCACGGAGTTCGTGGAGACCTCGGTCTCCGCCCCGCTGGGCATGCTCGCCTGCTGGGAGGCTCCGAGCGTGGAGATCCTCGCCGAACCTGGAGAGACGGTTCTGCTGTACACCGACGGGCTGCTGCACCGCACCGGCGAGGCCACCGACCGCGCCTTCGCCCGGCTGCACGCGGCGGCGGCCGGAGTACCGCGCGCGCTGCGGCACGACCCGGGCGCGATCGCCGACCACGTCCTGCGGAGCGTGCTGCCGGACGGGCTGGACGCGGCGGAGGGAACGGAGGACGTCGTGCTGCTGGCGGTGCGGTTCGAGTAACGCTCCTCGTCATCGCCCTGAGGCCTCTTCCGCGCCGCCGTACAGTGGAGGACGGTCCAGTGCCGTATCGAGGAGGATGACCGTGGCGGAGGAGCTCTCGGGCGCCGTTGAAAATGCTGCTACCGCAGCGCGGCCGGAGACTGCCGAAGAAGAGCCGATCAAGCAGCGGAAGAACGGACTGTACCCCGGCGTGTCCGACGAGCTTGCCGAGAACATGAAGAGCGGCTGGGCCGACACCGAGCTGCGTGACCTCGAGCCCGTCCCCCAGGCCGCCGAGACCGCCGCCCGCCGGGCCGCGCTGTCCGCGCGCTTCCCGGGCGAGCGGCTGGTGATCCCCGCGGGCAACCTGAAGACCCGCTCGAACGACACCGAGTACGCCTTCCGCGCCTCCGTCGAGTACGCCTACCTCACCGGCAACCAGACGGAGGACGGCGTCCTCGTCATGGAGCCCAAGGACGAGGGCCACGAGGCGACGATCTACCTCCTGCCGCGTTCCGACCGGGAGAACGGCGAGTTCTGGCTGGACGGCCAGGGCGAGCTGTGGGTCGGCCGGAGGCACTCCCTGACCGAGGCGGAGCAGCTGTACGGCATCCCCGCCTCCGACGTGCGCGAGCTGGCCGGGGCGCTGGGCGAGGCCACCGGTCCGGTGCGGGCCGTGCGCGGGTACGACGCCGGCATCGAGGCCGCGCTGACCGACAAGGTCACCGCCGAGCGCGACGAGGAGCTGCGGGTCTTCCTCTCCGAGGCGCGGCTGGTCAAGGACGACTTCGAGGTCGGCGAGCTGCAGAAGGCGGTCGACTCGACCGTGCGCGGCTTCGAGGACGTGGTGAAGGTCCTCGACAAGGCCGAGGCCACCTCCGAGCGGTACATCGAGGGCACCTTCTTCCTCCGCGCGCGGGTGGAGGGCAACGACGTCGGCTACGGCACGATCGCCGCGGCCGGGCCGCACGCGTGCACGCTGCACTGGGTGCGCAACGACGGGCCCGTGCGCTCGGGCGACCTGCTGCTGCTCGACGCGGGAGTGGAGACGCACACGTACTACACGGCGGACGTGACGCGCACACTGCCGGTGAGCGGGCGGTTCAGCGAGCTCCAGAAGAAGATCTACGACGCGGTGTACGAGGCTCAGGAGGCCGGCATCGCGGCCGTGCAGCCGGGCGCGAAGTACCGGGACTTCCACGATGCCGCGCAGCGGGTGCTGGCGGAGAAGCTGGTCGAGTGGGGGCTCGTCGAGGGGCCGGTGGAGCGGGTGCTGGAGCTGGGGCTCCAGCGGCGGTGGACGCTGCACGGCACGGGGCACATGCTCGGCATGGATGTGCACGACTGCGCCGCCGCGCGGACCGAGACGTATGTCGACGGTGTGCTGGAGCCGGGGATGTGCCTGACCGTCGAGCCCGGGTTGTACTTCCAGGCCGACGATCTGACCGTGCCGGAGGAGTACCGGGGGATCGGGGTGCGGATCGAGGACGACATCCTCGTGACCGCGAGCGGGAACCGGAACCTGAGCGCGGCGCTGCCTCGGCGGTCGGACGAGGTCGAGGCGTGGATGGCCTCCCTCAAGGGCTGAGTTTCGAGTGCGGGTGCGTGGGGGCTGGTCGCGCAGTTCCCCGCGCCCCTATGGCGTCCAGGAACAGCGTGCCTGCGAGTAGAGGGGCGCTGCCCCTGGGAGTCCAGGCGCGTGCCTGAAGGTCTGTGTCCAGAGCTGTCAGGGCGTCAGCGCCCCGCCTCGTCGCCGTGCCGCCCGCTTCCAGGACACCCCGCGCTCCCGCCTGGACATAGCGCAGGCCCATCGGGCCCGCCGTGTGGAGGAGTTCGGTGTCCTGGAGCGTGGACATCACCGTGAGCAGGGCGTTCAGGCGGGCCTCGGGCTCGTCGGCGCCCTGGGCGCGGGACGTGGCGAGGGCGGTCAGGGCGCGGCGGACGTGAGGGAAGCCGGCCCTGGCCTCTCCCCTCGCGCCGGCGGCTCCGTACTTGGCCGACACCGTGGAGCCGCGTGAGGGGCGGCGCGGGGCGCGGCGGTCCGGGTGGGCGGCGATCTGCTTGGCCAGGGCCGTCGTGTCGGCCGGTCGCGCCCCCGGGCGCAGTGCCGCCGCCGCGACCAGCAGGCCGAGCGTCCACAGGGCGCCCCGGTGGCCGCCGCCCGTCAGACCCACCGTGTGTTCGGTGGAGCGGCCGATGGCGCCCAGGTCCGCGCGGAGCCGGGCGCTGGGCTCGCCCGTGCGGCGGGCCGCGGCGGCCATCGCCGTGAAGCCGGGCAGCAGCGCCCTGGCCGACCACCGCAGGGCGCTGTGGTCCCGGCGGGTGGCCCGGGCGGTCAGATCGCGCGGGTCGGGCAGGCCCGGCTTGGGGGCCAGGACCAGCTGGCCGACCAGCGCGTCCACGGCGGCCTGCGCGAGCGACTCGTCCTCACGGCTGTTCATCGCCGAACCTCAGGAGGAGGAAGAGGAGGAGGACGAGGGAGCGGGGGCGCCGCTCGGGGGTGTGCCGCCTCCGCCGCCGCTGCCCGCGCCGGTGTTCTCGGCGTCCGGGTCGATGCCCAGGGTGAGGAAGCCCTTGTAGCCCTTGGAGGGGTCCTTCTTGTGCACCGCCTTGAGCGTGAGCAGGCCGCTGGACGCGCCGCCGCCGTCGTAGACCATGTCGTCGGCGAGCTTGGTGTAGCTGCCGGTGTGCTTGCTGTACGGCTCCAGGGCGAAGATCGACTCGGCGATCTCGTCGTCGAAGAACAGCTGTCCGGTGAAGTTGACCTTGCCGCCCTCGTAGGTGCCGTCCTCCTTCGCGCCACCGGTGTGGACCTTCAGGTGGATGTGGCAGGTGCGCGGGGTGTACCAGCCCGGCACGATCGTCTCGAACTTGACGACCCCGTTGGCGTTCGCGACCTGGTAGCCGCGCAGATAGGTCTTGTCGTTCGCCGTGGAGCCGTCCTCGCTCTCGGCGGGGGCCGAGCCGCCGGGGTTGGCGGTGGTGTAGCCGGAGTAGTAGCCCCAGGCGTCGCAGTGCCAGATCTCCACGGCCGCGCCGGGCACCGGGGTGCAGCCGTCGGTGGCGTCCACGACGGTCAGGCGCAGGGTCAGCGGGACGCCGCTCTTCCCCTCGGTGATGTCTTTCCGGACCAGCGCGCCGTCGAGGTAGTAGGGCCCCTCGGTGACGCTCGACATCAGCTCCATGCAGGTGCCGGAGCGCGCGGAGGAGGAGGCCGTCGCGGTGGTCGTGGCGGTCGCGGTGTTCTTCGTGTCCGCGAAGGCCGACTGGTAGCCGACCGTGGCCAGCCCTCCGGCGGCGACCGTGCCGCCCGCGACCGCGAGGGCGCGGCGCCGGGTGATGGTGGTGTGCTTGTGGTTTCCCGTCATGAACAGGGAAGTTAGGGACGTCACCCGTCAGGTTCGTGAGGCCTGGCTGAGAGCCGTCTGTGAATCGACCGGAGCCATCCGGCCAACGGGGGCGTAGGTCAAAAAACAGCAGGTCAGCGGTAGTTGGCGTATGAGATCATGGCCGACCTTGCCGGGCCGACTCGGGGAACAGGCGATTCGATCATGAAGAACGTCCAGACGGCGCTGACCATGCAGGACGCCGTCCTCACCCTGCAGAAGTACTGGAGCGACAACGGCTGCATGATCACGCAGCCGTTGAACACCGAGGTCGGAGCCGGTACGGCCAATCCGGCCACGGCGCTGCGCGTGCTCGGTCCCGAGCCCTGGAGCGTGGCCTACGTCGAGCCGAGCGTGCGGCCGGACGACTCGCGCTACGGCGAGAACCCCAACCGGCTCCAGACGCACACCCAGTTCCAGGTCATCCTCAAGCCGGACCCCGGCAACCCGCAGGAGCTGTACCTGGGCAGCCTGCGAGCGCTCGGCGTCGACCTGGGGGCGCACGACGTGCGGTTCGTCGAGGACAACTGGGCCTCACCCGCGCTCGGCGCCTGGGGGCTGGGCTGGGAGGTCTGGCTGGACGGCATGGAGATCACCCAGTTCACCTACTTCCAGCAGGTCGGCGGTGTCGCCCTGGATCCGGTGTCGGTGGAGATCACATACGGCCTCGAACGCATCCTGATGAACCTTCAGGGCGTGTCCCACTTCAAGGACATCGTCTACGCGCCGGGCATCACGTACGGCGAGGTGTTCGGCCAGAACGAGTACGAGATGAGCCGCTACTACCTCGACGACGCCGACCTCGACACCAACCACCGGCTCTTCGAGGCGTACGCGGCCGAGGCCCGGCGCCTGCTCGACCTGGAGCTGCCGGTCCCGGCGTACCTGTACGTGCTCAAGTGCAGCCACACCTTCAACGTGCTCGACGCGCGCGGCGCCATCAGCACCACCGAGCGGGCCAAGGCGTTCTCCCTGATGCGCGGGCTCACGCACGAGTCGGCGAAGCTGTGGGAGCGGCGGCGGGCCTCGCTGGAGTATCCGCTCGGCGTCGCGGCCGCACCGGCCCCGGCCGAGCGGCCCGCGCTGCCCAAGGTGCCCGGCGTCGAGACGCTGCTGTTCGAGATCGGCGTGGAGGAACTGCCGTACGCCGACGTGCCGGCCACCACCGAGGCGGTACGCGAGTCGGTCACCGCGAAGCTGGCCGACACCCGGCTGGGGCACGGCGCGATCACCGTGATGGCCACCCCGCGCCGGATCGTGATCACGGTCGACGGCGTGCAGCCGCGTGAACGGGACACGATGCGGACCGTGCGCGGGCCGAAGGTCGCAGCCGCCTTCAAGGACGGCGCTCCCACCCAGGCTCTGCTGGGCTTCGCCCGCAGCCAGGGCGCCGAACCGACGGACGTGCGGATCGTCGACGTCAAGGGGGTCGAGTACGTGGCGCTCACCCGTCACGAGGAGGGGCGCTCGGCCGTCGAAGTGCTCAGCGAACTGCTCGCCGAGGTCGTGTCCGGGCTGCGGGCCGGGCGCAACATGCGGTGGAGCGATCCGGGGCTGTCGTTCTCGCGTCCCGTCCGCTGGCTGCTCGCGCTGCTGGGACGCACTCCCCTGCCGGTGGTGGTCTCCTCCCTCTCCGCGGGCGACACGACGCGGGTACAGCGCCAGGCCCCCTACCCGGAGGTCCGGGTCACCGCCGCCGAGGGCTACCCGCACTTCCTGCACATGCACGGCATCCTGCTCGACCGGGAGTCCCGGCGTGGCGCGGTGGTCCGCGGTGCCGTGGAGGCGGCGGCCGAGGTCGGCGGGCGGATCGACGTGGAGGGCCAGGCCGGACTGATCGACGAGATCACCGACATCCTGGAGTTCCCGTACGCCGTGCGGGGGTCGTTCGACGAGCGCTACCTCGAACTGCCCGCGAGCGTCCTGACCACGGTGATGCGCAAGCACCAGCGCTATCTGCCGGTGCTGGACGGCGAGCGCCTCATGCCGCACTTCGTCACCTTCGCCAACGCCCTGTGCGACGACGACGTGGTGCGGGCGGGCAACGAGGCGGTGCTGCGGGCCCGTTACGAGGATGCCGCGTTCTTCTGGCGGGCGGACCTGAAGGTGCCGCCGGCGGAGTTCCGGAGCCGGCTGGACAAGCTGACCTTCGAGGACCGGCTCGGTACGGTCGCCGACCGCGCCGAGCGCCTCGCCGTCCTCTCCCTCGATCTGGCCGGGCGGGCCGGTCTGGCCCAGGAGACGGTGGACGTCATCCGTCGCGCCGGTGCGCTGGCGAAGTTCGATCTGGCGTCCCAAATGGTGATCGAGTTCTCGGGACTGGCCGGGGTGATGGCCGAGGAGTACGCCCGCCGGGCCGGCGAGTCCGCCGAGGTCGCCCGGGCCCTAGCCGAGATGGAGTTGCCGCGCTCGGCAGGCGGCTCCCTTCCCGCCGGGGACGCGGGTGCCGTGCTGTCACTCGCCGACCGGTTCGACCTGGTGACGGGCATGTTCATCATCGGGGCCGCACCGACCGGGAGTTCCGATCCGTACGGGGTGCGCCGGGCCGCGATCGGTCTGCTCAACGTGCTGCGGAGCCTGCCCGCGGTGAGCGGGGTGCGGGTGAGCGACGGGCTGCGCGCGGCGGCCGTACGGTATGCCGCGCAAGGCGTCGAGGTGCCGGTCGAGCGGGTCGCCGAGGCCGCCGAGCTGATCACCCGGCGCTATGAGCAGCAGCTCACGGACGCGGGGCATGAACACCGGCTGGTCCAGGCCGTCCTGGTGTGGGCCGACCGGCCCGCCCACGGCGACCGGACGCTGGCCACGCTGGAGCGGCACATCGGCACGGAGGCCTTCGAGGCACTCGCCGCCGCGTTCCAGCGGGTCGTTCGCATCCTCCCCGAGGGCGGCCTCGAGGCGGCGGACCCGTCCCTGCTGACCGCGCCCGCCGAACTGCGCCTCGCCGAGAGCGCCGAGGCCGTACGCCAGGCACTGCAGGGCCGTGAGGGCGAACTCGGGGCACTGATCGAGGTCTCCGGCCCGCTGGTCGAGGCGATCAGCGCCTTCTTCGACGAGGTTCTGGTCATGGACCCCGACCCGGCGGTCCGTGCGGCCCGGCTGGCGCTGCTCGCGCAGGTGGCGGACTTGGCGCGGACGACGCTGGACTGGAGCGCGCTGTAGGGGCCGACACGGCAGCACACGTTTCACGTGAAACACGGCGGTGGTGGTTCACAGCGGTGGTGGTGGTTCATACGGCGATGGTGGTTCCCACGGCGGTGGTGTTTCACGTGAAACACCACCGCGAGGTCAGACCGCCATCAGCGGCGCGGCGCCCTCGCGCCACTTGAGGACCTTGTCGAAGCTCACCACGGCCCCGCCCCGGCCCGGCTTGTTGCCGATGTGGACGTGGTCGGCGAGCTCCTGGATGAGGCATAGCCCCCTGCCGTTCTCCGCGTCGGAGCGCGCGGGCCTGATCGGCGGGCGGGACCGGGCGGGTGGCGCCGGGAATCCCGGGCCCGCGTCGGCGACCTCGATCCGGCACTTCTCGCCGTCGAGGTAGGCCGTGACCCGGTACGCCTCGGATCCAGGGCCGCGTGCCATGTCCCCGCCGTGCTCCACCGCGTTCGCGCAGGCCTCGCTGAGGGCGACGGAGAGGTCGTAGGAGATGTCCGGGTCGACACCCGCGGTCTCCATCGTGCCGATGAGCAGGCGCCGGGCGAGAGGCACGCTGGCAGCTTCGCGCCGCAAATGGAGTGACCACCAGATGCTCATGCTCCAGCCTCCTGGCTGCGGCTCGACATACCGTTACGTATTGCCCCGAGCCCCCGCATGTAAGCGTGAAGTTGACGTGACGCCGCCCATACGGCGGATGCGCGCTGGTCCTGATCGGTGTATGTAGGAGCAAGCATCGGCGCAAGTGGGGGCGCGCGGGTCCAGAGGGTGACGTTCCGGTCGTACGGCATCTTGCGGACCTGGCGCACGAGGCCCGCGGGGCCAGTGCGATGATGAGCCCGCCATGACTGCCCCCCACGCGCGCGCGACGCGCTCCGGACACCCGGTCCGGATCCTGCGGGCCGCGGTGTTCGCCGCGGTCTGCGTCGTGCTGGCCGGGGCAGGTCACGCGCTGGCGTCGTGCGAGGGCATCCCGCTGTGGACGCTGGGCGCCGGCTTCCTCGGGGTGGCCGCGGTGGCGGCCCCGCTCGCGGGGCGCGTGCGCTCGCTGCCGGGGATCGCGGCACTGCTCGCGGTCGGCCAGACGGTGCTGCACACCCTGTTCGGGCTGGGCCAGCACGGTACGGCCGCCACGTCCTCGGTACCGGCGGGCACGAGCGACGCCGCGCTGGTCCAGCAGGCCGCGCGGCTCCTGTGCGGCACGACGGCGGCGGCGATCAGCCCGGCGCAGGCCCACAAGATCCTCTCCGACGCCCGGCTCCAGCCCACGGGCGGCGCCCACACCCATGTGGCAACGGACGCCGCACCGGCCTCGCTGTGGCCCTCCCTGCCGATGCTGCTCGGCCATGTCCTCGCGGCGATCGCCGCCGGCTGGCTGCTGCGCCACGGCGACCTGGCGCTGCTGCGGCTCACCGAACTGTCCGCGCAGGGCGTCGCCGAAGGGGCGCTGGTGCGCTCCCTGCGGGCGGCGTTCGCTCTGGTACGTGCCCTGCGGGCGGGACTCCCGGGAGCGCCTCAGGCCCGCCCGTGCCCCGCGCTCGCCGTGCGGCCCGTGCCTGAGATGCCCTCCACCACCGCACTGCAGCACACGGTGATCCGGCGCGGCCCGCCGGCCCTGACGGCTCCCGCAGCCGCACTCGCCCTCGCCGCCTGACGCGACGCGACCGCCACTCCGCTTCTTCGGATTCCCGGATTCCTCTGAATCCCCGGATTCCCGGACGGCTCGGAGGAAGGGCCGCCGTCGTGCGGCACGCGCGTGTGCGTGTATCCCTCTTCCTCATCCCGACCCGACTCACAGCGGAGTGCTCTCTTCCATGAAGGTTTCCCGTATCGCCGCGGCCGGTGCCGCCGCCGGTGTCACCGTTCTCGCCCTGTCCGCCCCCGCCTTCGCGCACGTCACCGTGCAGCCCGAAGGGGAGGCCGCCAAGGGCGGCTACGCGGTCGTGGACTTCAAGGTCCCCAACGAGCGCGACGACGCCTCGACCACCAAGCTCGAGGTCAACTTCCCCACCGACCACCCACTGGCCTCGGTCATGCCGGAGCCGGTGCCCGGCTGGGACGTCAAGGTCACCAAGTCCAAGCTGGACAAGCCTCTGGAGATGCACGGCGAGAAGATCTCCGAGGCCGTCACCAAGGTCACCTGGACCGCCGACGGCGACGGCATCAAGGCCGGCTTCTTCCAGAAGTTCCCGGTCTCCATCGGCACCCTGCCCGAGGACGCCGACGAACTCGTCTTCAAGGCCCTGCAGACGTACTCCAACAAGGAGGTCGTCCGCTGGATCGAGGTGCCGCAGGAGGGCAAGGAGGAGCCCGACAACCCGGCCCCGGTGCTGGAGCTGTCCGCCGCCTCCGAGGACGGGCACCACGGCTCCTCGGGCGACGAGGCCTCCAACTCCGAGCCTGCCGAGAAGGCCTCCGCCAAGACCGCCGCCGACGAAACCGCCTCCTCCGACAGCACCGACACCACCGCCCGCGTCCTGGGCGTCGTCGGCATCGTGGTCGGCGCGGCGGGCGTCGCCTACGGCGTGCTCGCCGGGCGTCGGCGCTCCAACGCCTGACGCCCCTTCCGTTGCACGGCGCGCGCCGGGTCCTCGCCCCTCGGGCGGGGGCACTCCGGTGCGCGCCGGGTCACCGACATCTGGGATTCCTTTCTATGCGCACCAAGACCTTCGCCGCGGCCGCTCTGCTCGCCGCCGCCTCTCTGACCCTGACCGCCTGCGGCAGCGGCGACGACAGCGACAAGCCCGTCGCCGTGGTGTCGGAGGAGGCCGGCAGCGACAAGGCCGCCACCGTCCTCGACAAGCCGTTCGAGAAGCCGGACCTGGTCCTCACCGACACGCAGGGCAAGAAGTACGACCTCCGCAAGGAGACCGAGGGCAAGCCCACACTGATCTACTTCGGCTACACCCACTGCCCCGACGTGTGCCCGTCGACCATGAGCAACATCGCCGTGGCCAAGAAGCAGCTGCCCAAGGCCGAACAGGACGACCTGCGAGTCGTACTCGTCACCACCGACCCGGAGCGTGACACCCCGGCCGAACTCGGCAAGTGGCTCAAGGGCATCGACCCCCAGTTCATCGGCCTCACCGGCGACTTCGCGACCATCCAGGCCGGCGCCCGCACCCTCGGCATCTCCTTCGACCCGCCGAGGAAGGACAAGAACGGCAAGCTCATCTCCGAGCACGGCACCCAGGTCATCGCGTTCTCGCCGAAGACCGACGGCGGCTATGTGCTCTACGGCGAGGACGCCACCGTCGACGACTACACCAAGGACCTCCCCAAGCTCGTCAAGGGGGCGAACCCGTGAGGCGTCGACTCGGCCCGGCGGCCCTCGTCCTGACCGGGGCGCTGGCCCTGGCCGGCTGCGGCGGCTCGGAATCCGGCTCCGGCTCCGGCAGCGGCTCCGCGGACGGGAAGGCGGAACTCTCCGTCGGCTCCGCGTACATGCCGCAGCCGGTCTCCGACGAGATGGCGGCCGGCTTCTTCACCGTCACCAACAAGGGCGGTGCCGCCGACGAGCTGACCTCGGTCACGAGCGATGTCGCCGGGCAGGTCACCGTGCACGAGACCGTCGGCGGAGCCATGCAGGAGGCCAAGGAGCTGAAGGTCCCCGCCCACGGTGAACTGGTGCTGAAAAGCGGCGGCGACCACCTGATGTTCGAACAGTTGAAGCGCAAGCCGAAGGAAGGCCAGACGGTCACCGTCGAGCTGCGCTTCGCCCGCTCCGGACCCGTCAAGGTCGAGATGCCCGTGAAGTCGGCGACCTACCGCCCGAAGACCGGACACTGAGGGAGGGACCCCTGTGACGCAGACCATCGCCCCCCGCGTCCGGAACCTGGTGCTACTGCTCCTGGCCGCGGCCTGCGCACTCCTCGCCGGAGCCGGCCCGGCCTCCGCGCACGCCGCGGTGACCGGCAGCGACCCCGGGCAGGGGGCGGTGGTCCAGGAGGCACCCGCCCGGATCTCGCTCACCTTCTCCGAGCAGGTCGCGCTGTCCGACGACTCGCTGCGCGTCCTCGACCCCGACGGCAAGCGGGTCGACACGGCCGAGCCGTCCAACGTGAGCGGGACGACGTATGCCGTGGGGCTGAAGCCGGGCCTGCCCGACGGCACCTACACGGTGGCCTACCAGGTCGTCTCCGCCGACAGCCACCCCGTCGCCGGTGCCTACACCTTCTCGATCGGTGCCCCCTCCAAGACATCGGCGACGGTCTCCCAGCAGGCGACCGACGACGGGATCGTCGGCTGGCTGTACGGCTTCGGCCGGTATGTTTCGTATGCCGGGTTCATCGTGATGGCCGGCGGCGCCGCCTTCGTGCTCGCCTGCTGGCGGCGCGGCTCCGGGGTGCGGCCGGTGCAGCGGTTCGTCGTCTCCGGATGGCTCGCGCTCACCGCCGCGACCCTCGCGCTGCTGCTCCTGCGCGGCTCGTACACCGGCTCCGGCAAGGTCGCCGACATCTTCGACCTGTCCCTGCTCGGACAGGTGCTCGAGACCAAGACCGGCGCGGCCCTGGTGTCCCGGCTGCTGCTGCTCGCCGCGGCGGCCCTGTTCATCTCCGTGCTGTTCGGGGCGTACGACAAGCGGGAGGACGCCCAGGAGAAGCGCGATCTGACCTTCGGTCTCGCCGTCGGCGGCGTCGTCGTCGCGGCCGGGCTCGCCGCGAGCTGGGCGATGTCCGAGCACGCCTCGGTCGGGCTCCAGGCAGGCATCTCCATGCCGGTCGACGTCGTCCACCTGCTGGCGGTCGCCGCGTGGCTCGGCGGGCTGGGCGCGCTCCTGGTCGCCCTGTACCGGGCACCCGCCGACACGCCCGTCGACGCGTCGGCCGTACACCGCTTCTCCCGGGTCGCCTTCGGCAGCGTCCTCGCACTGATCGCGACCGGCACGTACCAGTCCTGGCGCCAGCTCGGCTCCTGGTCCGCCTTCACCGACACCCGGTACGGGCAGCTGCTCCTCGCCAAGATCGCCCTCGTGGTCGTCCTGGTCGGGGTCGCGTGGATCTCACGGCGCTGGACGGGGCGGCTGCTGGAGGCGGTGCCGGCATCGGCGGAGCGGGAGATGGCGCGGGTCGGTGCGGTGGCTGAGGCGTCCGGCGCCACGGACGCCGATGTCATTGGCGATGGTCCGACCGGCACGGCCACCGGCCGTGACACCGACGAACGGCCTGACGCCGAAGACGAAGCCACCGAGCCGGCCGACAACACCGAACCCACCGCCCCCGAACCCGCCGACACCGAGCGCGCCGCGCAGCTCGCCCGGCAGCGGGCCGCCCGGGACACCGCCCGGCGGAAGCAGCTGCGGGACGCCGATCCGAACCGCTTCGGCCTGCGCCGCACCGTGCTGACCGAGGCCGGCATCGCGGTCGTCCTGCTCGCCGTCACCACCGTGCTGACACAGACCGAGCCGGGCCGTACGGAACAGGAGGCCAAGGCGGCCACCTCCGCGGCCGCCTCCGCCGACGCCGGAGCATCCGGGGCGCTCACCCTGAACATGCCGTTCGACACCGGCGGCGAGGACGGCAAGGGCATCGTCACGGTCGACCTCGACCCCGCCCGCGTGGGCGACAACGAGATGCACGTCTATGTGGAACGGCCCAACGGCCGGGCCTTCGACATCCCAGAAGTGAAGGTCGACTTCACCCTGAAAGCCAAGGACATCGGGCCCCTGCCCGTCGCCCCCGACCGCATCGCTACCGGACACTGGTCGGCGAACGGAGTGCAGATCCCCATGGCCGGCGACTGGCAGGTCGACGTGACCGTGCGGACCTCCGACATCGACGAGGTGACCGTCTCCAAGAACGCGCAGATCGGCTGAACCACCATGGTTGACCAGTCCACTCCGGAGGCCCGCACTCCCGGCAGCACCCCGGGGGAAACCGAAGCGGCCCCCGCCCGGGAAGGCATCTCACGGCGCCGGATGCTCGGCACCGCCGGTGCCACCGGGCTCGTGCTCGGTACGGCGGGCGCGGCCGGGGGATACGCCGCCGCCCCCTCCGAAGCCGCCGCACCGCTCGCCTCACTCGGCACCGACCGGGCGATGTTTCACGGGAAACATCAGCCGGGCATCACCGACGCCCTCCAGGCCCGCGGCCACGTCGTCGCCTTCGACCTGACGCCGGGCGCCGGCCGCAAGGAGGCCGCCGCCCTGCTGCGCCGCTGGTCGGAGACGGCACGGCGGCTGATGGCGGGCGAGCCGAGCGGGCACGACGACACCGACGTGGCCCGGGACGCCGGGCCCTCGTCACTGACGATCACCTTCGGCTTCGGCCACAGCTTCTTCGCCAGGACCGGCCTGGAGAAGCAGCGTCCGGCCTCCCTGGACCCGCTGCCCGAGTTCTCCTCCGACCGCCTCGACAAGAACCGCAGCAACGGCGACCTGTGGGTGCAGATCGGCGCCAACGACTCCCTGGTCGCCTTCCACGCCCTGCGCGCCATCCAGAAGGACACCGGCTCGGCGGCCCGGGTCCGCTGGCAGATGAACGGCTTCAACCGCTCGCCGGGCGCCACCGCCCACCCCATGACGGCCCGCAACCTGATGGGCCAGATCGACGGCACCCGCAACCCGAAGCCGTCCGACGCCGACTTCGACCAGCGCATCTTCGTCCCGGAGAAGCCGGAGCAGGGCGAACCGGCCTGGATGGCGAACGGCTCCTACGCCGTCGTCCGCCGTATCCGCATGCTCCTCGACGACTGGGAGAAGCTCTCCGGCAAGGCGCAGGAGGACGTGATCGGGCGCCGCAAGTCCGACGGGGCGGCACTGTCCGGTGGCACCGAGACGACCGCGATGGACCTGGAGAAGACGGACGCCAAGGGCAACCTGGTCGTCCCGATCAACGCCCACGCCCGGATCACCCGGCCCGACCAGAACGGCGGCGCGGCGATGCTCCGCCGCCCGTTCTCCTTCCACGACGGCATCGACACCGACGGGGTGCCCGACGCGGGTCTGCTCTTCATCTGCTGGCAGGCCGATCCGCTGCGCGGCTTCGTCCCGGTGCAGCGCAAGCTCGACCGCGGCGACGCCCTGTCGCAGTACATCCGGCACGAGTCGAGCGGGCTGTTCGCGGTGCCGGGCGGGGCCGCGGAGGGCGAGTACGTGGGGCAGAAGTTGCTGGAGGGGTGAGAGTTCGCCTCTGGGCGGTCTTGTGGGGGATGTCGCTTCCGCGAGCCCATTAGGGTGAGGTCATGCCAGCGAGCTATGCGTATCTCGGCCCTGAGGGCACCTTCACCGAAGTCGCCTTGCGCACGCTTCCCGAGGCCGCCACCCGGGAACTCACCCCGTACGTCTCCGTCCAGTCCGCGCTCGACGCCGTACGAACCGGCGAGGCCGAGGCCGCGTTCGTGCCGATCGAGAACTCCGTCGAGGGCGGCATCACCACCACCCTCGACGAGCTGGTGGCAGGCGCCCCGCTGATGATCTACCGCGAGGTGCTGCTGTCGATCACCTTCGCGCTGCTGGTCCGCCCGGGCACCAAGCTGTCGGACATCAAGACGGTCTCCGCCCACCCGGCAGCCCAGCCGCAGGTGCGCAACTGGCTGAAGAAGAACCTGCCGGACGCGCACTGGGAGTCGGCCGCCTCGAACGCGGACGCCGCCCGGCTGGTCCAGGAGGGCCAGTACGACGCCGCCTTCGCCGGCGAGTTCGCGGCCGCCCGCTACGGCCTGGAGGCCCTCGAGACGGGTATCCACGACGCGGAGAACGCCCAGACACGGTTCGTGCTGGTCGGCCGGCCCGCCCGGCCCGCGGCACCGACCGGCGCGGACAAGACATCCATCGTGCTGTGGCAGCGCGACGACCACCCCGGCGGTCTGCGCGACCTGCTGGGCGAGTTCGCCACGCGCGGCATCAACCTGATGCTGCTCCAGTCCCGGCCCACCGGTGCCGGCATCGGCAACTACTGCTTCTGCATCGACGCCGAGGGCCATATCTCCGACCGCCGGGTGGCCGATGCCCTGAAGGGCCTGAAGCGGATCTGCCTCCAGGTGCGCTACCTCGGTTCCTATCCGCGCGCGGACGTGCGGCCCGGGGATGTCCAGCCGCCGCGGCTGGGGACGTCGGACGAGGAGTTCGCGGAGGCGGCCGACTGGGTGGCGCGGTGCCAGGACGGCCGGTTCTAGGCCCGTCCCAGACCCGGTTCCAGGCTGTCGTACCTGCTGATTGTCGTTATCCACAGAAGTTATCCACAGGTTGGCTTCTCGACCTGGGGACAAGTCGACAACGAAGGGCGAGTCAGTCGACAAATCGCCCTACAGGCCCCTGATGCGTCCATCGACGGGCAGGTCACCCTTCGTCCACCGTTTTCCTTTGCGTAACTCTTCAGGGTGACCTGAATCCACTCGAAAGTGAGGATGGAGCGGGTTTGTGCCGGGAATTCTGAGGGGTGGGCAGCCCTTCCGGAGTGATCAATTCCGAAGTCCACAGATCTTCCACACAGCCTGTGGATAACTCTTCAACGAGTGTGGATCCCTGTGGACAACTTGACCCCAAGTCCCGTCCCCCGCAAGGGATTCGAGTCAACGCGACACCTCAGGGATGCCTCGTTCCGGGGAGAGACGGGCTATTTATTGACACTGCGCGCAATTCCCTCATAACGGTACGTAATGCGCAGCCGGAATAGTGAGTCGTGGGCGGTCATCGTGCACCGGTAGCCTTGGGCGCGTGATTGACCTTCGCCTGCTCCGTGAGGACCCCGACCGTGTGCGCGCGTCCCAGCGCGCCCGTGGAGAGGACGTCGCGCTCGTCGACGCCCTCCTGTCTGCCGACGAGCGGCGCAGGTCGTCCGGCGTCCGCTTCGACGAGCTGCGCGCCGAGCAGAAGGCGCTCGGCAAGCTCATCCCCAAGGCGGCCGGGGACGAGAAGGCCGAGCTGCTGAAGAAGGCGGGCCAGCTCGCCGCCGACGTCAAGGCGGCCGACGCGGACCGCGACGCGGCCGCGACCGAGACCCAGGAGCTGCTCCAGAGGCTCGGCAACCTCGTCCACCCGGACGTGCCCGTGGGCGGCGAGGAGGACTTCGTCACCCTGGAGACGCACGGTTCGATCCGCGACTTCGCCGCCGAGGGCTTCGAGCCCAAGGACCACCTGGAGCTCGGCCAGATCCTCGGCGCGATCGACGTGGAGCGGGGCGCCAAGGTCTCCGGCTCGCGCTTCTACTTCCTGACGGGCGTGGGCGCACTCCTGGAGCTGGCCCTGGTGAACGCGGCGATGGCGCAGGCCACCGCGGCCGGCTTCACCCCGATGCTGACTCCGGCGCTGGTCCGCCCCCAGTCCATGGCGGGCACGGGCTTCCTCGGCCAGGCCGCCCAAGACGTCTACCACCTCGCCGACGACGACCTCTACCTGGTCGGCACGTCCGAGGTGGCGCTGGCGGCGTACCACATGGACGAGATCCTCGACGCCGACCGCCTGCCCCTGCGCTACGCGGGCTTCTCGCCCTGCTTCCGCCGCGAGGCCGGTTCGCACGGCAAGGACACCCGGGGCATCTTCCGCGTGCACCAGTTCGACAAGGTCGAGATGTTCTCCTACGTCGCTCCGGAAGACTCGCAGGCCGAGCACCAGCGGCTGCTGGACTGGGAGAAGCAGTGGCTGACCTCCCTGGAGCTGCCGTACCGCGTGATCGACGTGGCGAGCGCCGACCTGGGCGCCTCGGCCTCCCGCAAGTTCGACTGCGAGGCGTGGATCCCGACCCAGGGCAAGTACCGCGAGCTGACGTCGACGTCGGACTGCACCGAGTTCCAGTCCCGCCGGCTGTCGATCCGCGTCCGTGACGGCAAGCAGGTCAAGCCGCTGGCCACGCTCAACGGCACCCTGTGCGCCGTACCGCGCACGATCGTCGCGATCCTGGAGAACCACCAGCAGGCCGACGGCTCGGTGCGCGTGCCCGAGGTGCTGCGCCCGTACCTGGGCGGCCGGGAGGTCCTGGAGCCGGTGTCCAAGTGAGCGACACGGCTTCCCCGGGAGGCTTCCCGTACCGGCTCGTCGCCACCGATCTCGACGGGACGCTGCTGCGCTCCGACGACACGGTGTCGCAGCGCACCCGTGACGCGCTCACCGCCGCCACGGCGGCGGGCGCCGCGCACATCGTCGTCACCGGCCGCGCCGTCCCGTGGACCCGGCACATCCTCGACGACCTCGGCTACCAGGGCCTGGCCGTCTGCGGCCAGGGCGCGCAGGTCTACGACGCCGGCGCGCACCGCCTGCTGACGTCGGTGACGCTGGACCGGCAGCTGGCCGGGGTGGCGCTGGCCAAGATCGAGGCGGAGGTCGGCCCGCTCCACCTGGCGGCGAGCCGCGACGGCCTGGACGGCGAGGTGCTGGTGGGCCCGGGCTACGCGGTCCAGGGCACCCTGCCCGCCACACCCTTCACGGACGCGTCCGACCTGTGGACCGCGCCCCTGAACAAGCTGTACATCCAGCACCCGACGCTGACGGACGACGAGCTCTGCGAGGCGGCGAGGCGCACCGCCGGCGGTTTCGTCACCGTCACGATGGCCGGCGCGGGCATCGTCGAGCTCCTCCCCCTGGGTCTGACCAAGGCGACGGGCCTGTCCCTCGCGGCTCGCCGGCTCGGGATGAAGGCGGCCGACACGATCGCCTTCGGCGACATGCCCAACGACATACCGATGTTCGCCTGGGCCTCCTACGGCGTCGCCATGGCGGACGCCCATGAGGAACTGAAAGCGGTGGCCGACGAGGTGACGTCCTCCCACGACGAGGACGGCATCGCGGTGGTGCTGGAGCGGTTGCTGGGCTGAGCCTTCGTAGCGTGTGCGCGGCGGAGGATGCACGGATCGAACGTGCGCGGGCCTTTCGACCCGACCATGGCTTAGCAAGCCAGTGCCTTACCACTCGGCCAATCCTCCGGGTGGGCGGCCTCACGCGATGTGCGATTCGCGTGCTCGAAGCGGCCGCCCCGGGCAGCTCCCCGTATGGGGCGAGCTCTACGGAGTGGGGTAGCGACTACTCCGGAACCCGCCGCGGGCTGCCCTGAAGGGAGCTGGACGTACTGCCGTGCATGGACATCGTCCCGCTCCTCTCCCAGAACTCGGCGCCGGACTTCCTCGCCCGGCGGGGTGAACACAACCACTCTGCCCGCCGGGCGAATTGGACGCCACCGATTAAATCGCCCGGCCTCAACGCCTGCGCCACCCGCGCCGCCGGGCCTTGCTGAAGAACCAGCCCGCGGGCGGCTCGTCGGAGCGCCAGGGCTGCGGCTCCGGCTCCTCGCGGCGCCAGCGCTCGGCGAGCATACGGGCCCGGGCGGACGGCTCGGAGGTCTCGGCGGAGCGTATGAAGTCGTCGTCCAGAACGAGGTCGTCCCAGGCGTCGTCCTGACCGCCCTCCTCGTAGTGAGCCTTCTCGCCCGCCATCCCCGTCTCCTCCCGGCCGTCCAACTCCCGTGTGGTTCCCCTACATCCCGTTTGCCCAGTGTGCCCTGACAGGGGTGAGGCCCCCGTCAAGGCCCTGGCCGCCCGTCACTCCTCGCCGGCGAGGGTCAGCGAGCGCAGCTTCTGACCGGCGTACCAGGTGGCCAGGACCGTGACGCCCACCAGCAGCACCGTCGCCGTCGTCAGGCCGACGTCCGAGGTCACCAGGTCTCCGCCGGACACCTTCTGGGCCACGGCCAGCGACCACTGCTGGACGCTCAGCGTGCGGGCGCCCGGCACCAGGGAGCCGAACAGGGCCTCCCAGACCAGCGCGTAGACGAGACCGAACACCACCGCGTGCCGGGAGACCGTGCCGAGCAGCAGGAACATCGCCGCGTACGCGATGGAGGCGACCAGGGCCGCGACCGTGTAGGCCACGGCGATCTGCTGGCCGTTGCCGTTCAGGATGAACCCGGCGATGAGCGTCGGCACCGCGGAGAACACCATCGTCACGGCGACGGCGACGATCAGCTTGGTGAAGATGATGGTGGGCCGTTTGATCGGCTTGGACAGCAGGTACACCACCGATCCGTCGTCGATCTCCGGCCCGATCGCGCCCGTTCCGGCGATGACGCCGATGAGCGGCACCATCGTGGCGAGGGCGAGTCCGCCCAGCAGGTCCGAGGCCGTCTGGTCGTCCGCGCCGGTGAGAGCGCGCACCGCCACGGCGATGACGATCAGCAGCAGGGGCAGGGCCCCGAGGATGAGGGCCCGGCGCCGGCCGAGCAGGGCCCGGTAGGTGAGCCGGGCGACTGTGGGGTCGTACATCAGGGCCTCCTACGCCGCGACCAGGTACGAGAAGACGGACTCGAGGGACTCGTCGGACGGCGAGACCGTGAGCAGGCGGATGCCGTGCTCGCGCGCCACACGCGGCAGCAGAGCCGTGAAGCGGCCGAAGTCGACGGCCTGGATGCGCAGCGCGCCCTCGGCGTGGTCGACCTCGATCCCGGACGTCGACGGGTCGGCGATCAGCGCGGCCGCGAGGGCGCGGTCGTCGCTGGAACGCACCAGGTAGCGGTGCGGCCGGTCGGTCATCAGGCGCCGGATCTTGCGGAAGTCACCGCTGGCGGCGTGCCGGCCGGCGACCACGACCTCGATGTGCCAGGCGAGTTGCTCGACCTCTTCGAGGATGTGGGACGAGAACAGCACCGTGCGGCCCTCGTCGCCCATGCGGCGCAGCAGGTCCATCAGCTGCATGCGCTGGCGCGGGTCCATGCCGTTGAAGGGTTCGTCCAGCAGGAGCAGGGACGGGTCGTGGACCAGGGCGGAGGCCATCTTCACGCGCTGTCGCATGCCCTTGGAGTACGTCTGGATCTTGCGGTCCTGCGCGTACTCCATCTCGACCGTGGCCAGCGCCTTCTGGGCCGCCTTGGCGCCCAGGCCGTGCAGTTCGGCGTTGGCCAGGACGAACTCCTTCCCGGTGAGGAAGTCGTACATCGCCTCGCGCTCGGGGACGACGCCGATGTGCTTGTAGATCTGCTCGTTGCGCCACACGGGCTGCCCGTCGAGGGTGACCGTGCCGGTGGAGGGGGCCAGGAAGCCGCCCATCATGTTGATGAGGGTGGACTTCCCGGCGCCGTTGGGGCCGAGGAGGCCCGTGACGCCGGGGCCGATGGTCATGGTGATGTCGTTGACGGCGACCACGTTGCCGAACCAGCGGGAGACATGGTCGATGGAGAGCGTGGTCACAGTCCCACCTTCTTGTAGCGGCGCATCAGGAGGCCGTAGCTCGCCGCGATCAGGCCCAGGGCGACGAGGACGAAGACGACGCCCTCGGCGTTGCTCGGGCCCACCCCGCCGGGGAAGGCGGAGGTCGCGCCGAGGAACGCGGACTGCACACCGTCGACGAGGGTGATCGGCGAGAACAGCCCGATCAACGGCACGGCGTCGCTGCTGCCCTGGACGTCCGCGATGGCCTGCAGGGTCGAGACCGCGCCGTAGGTGATGGTCAGCACGGCGATCACGGCCGCGATGCCGAAGCCGCGGCGCGGGGTGAAGGACGCGATGACCAGGCCGATACCGGCGAACAGCAGTGAGAGCAGTGCCACGGAGACGAGTCCCTGTGCGAATCCCTTGGTCTGGTCGGCGAAGTCGAGCTCGGCCAGCAGCGCGCCCACGTAGAGCACGAGCAGGGGAGCGGCCGTGAGGACGAACAGCGCCGAGGCCAGCGCCGCGAACTTGGCGCGCACGTAGTCGGCGGTCTCGATCGGCCGCGAGAAGTACAGCGGCACGGTCTTGAAGCGCAGGTCGCGCGAGACGGACTGGGGGGCCTGAGAGGCGACGTACAGGCTGATGACGGCCTGCATGACGATCGCGTAGCGCGTGTAGTCCACGGGCAGGGCGCTGGCCTTGGTGGCGACCGCGACGGCGACCATGATGGCCGCGGGCACGCACATCACCACGAAGAGCAGCATCGGCAGCACCTTGGACTTCACCGAGCGGCCGAGGCCGTAGGAGCCGCGCAGGGACTGCGAGTACAGGGAGCGGCGGGCGTAGGCGCGGCCGAGGCGAGGGCCGTCGTAGCTGCGGTAGCCGATGTTGTGGATGCGGGTCTGGTCACCCGGTGCCGGGGCGGATGTCCCCGTGGAGTGCTCAACCGCCATGGCCGACCGCCTCCTTCCGCTGCTCGTGCTCGTCGGTGCTGGTGAAGACCTCGGAGATGTGGTGCCGGCGCTGCTCCATGCGCACCAGGCCGAGTCCGAGGTCGGCGATCACGTCCCGGACCAGGTCGTACGTCTCCTCGCCCTGCGCGGTGAGCAGCAGGACGTGGCCGGCGCCCGGCAGGCCGCTGCCGTCCTCGACGCTCACCCCGCGCGCGTGCAGCGCGTCGCGCACGGCGCGGGTGCCGTCCGGGTGGTCGTCGGTGTCGGTGACCTCGATCGCGAGGGTCGTCGTGGTCTGGGTGAAGTCCGTGGTGGAGCTGGAGCGCAGGAGCTTGCCGCCGTCGATGACGACGACGTGGTCACAGGTGCGCTCCAGTTCGCCCAGCAGGTGCGAGGTGACCAGGACGGAGATGCCGAAGTCGGTGTGGATCCGGCGGATGAGGCCGAGCATCTCGTCGCGGCCGACCGGGTCGAGGCCGTTGGTCGGCTCGTCCAGGAAGACCAGCTGCGGGTCGTGCACCAGGGCCTGGGCGAGCTTGACGCGCTGCTTCATGCCGGTCGAGTAGCCGCCGATGGGGCGGTAGCGCTCCTCGTACAGCCCGACGTGGCGCAGTGTGTCGGCCGTGCGCTCGCGCGCCGCGGTGGGCGGCAGGCCGGACATGCGCGCCATGTGGACGACGAACTCGGTGGCCGAGACGTCCGGCGGCAGGCAGTCGTGCTCGGGCATGTAGCCGACCCGCTCGCGGATGTCGGCGCCCTTGGTGGCGACATCGAGGCCGAGCACGTCGGCGCGGCCCTCGGTGGCGGGGGACAGACCCAGCAGGATCTTGATCAGTGTGGACTTGCCGGCCCCGTTGGCTCCGACGAGTCCGGTCACACCGGGCCCGACGTCCACGGAGAGCCGGTCAAGCGCGGTCACCCTCGGGAACCGCTTGCTCAGGCTTTCGGTCGCGATCACAGTCACCCTTCGAAGGTAGGGCTCGTGAGCGTGGCGGGCGTCACTCCGTGGAGCTGTATTCGGGTCAGCCCTGAGTATTACGGGCCCCTAGGGGGCCTGGTTCTCGAGAGTTACCACGACCGGGAACGCGCTATTGACGATTTCTCTAACAACTGCCAGATTCGCCGGATGACGTTGCTCAAGGGCGCGCGGGAGCGCTGGGTAGGGACCGGCGAAGTCGAGCTGTGCGTGGCCGAGATGGGCGATCCACGTCGCCCGACGGTCGTCCTCGTGCACGGCTACCCCGACAGCAAGGAAGTGTGGTCCGAGGTGGCCGCGCGGCTCGCCGGGCGGTTCCACGTCGTGGCGTACGACGTTCGCGGCCACGGCAGGTCGACGGCGCCGCGGCCGCTGCGGGGCGGGTTCACGCTGGAGAAGCTGACGGACGACTTCCTGGCCGTCGCGGACGCGGTCAGTCCGGACCGGCCCGTGCACCTGGTCGGGCACGACTGGGGCTCGGTGCAGGCCTGGGAGTTCACCACCGTCCGGCGCGCCGAGGGACGTATCGCCTCCTTCACCTCGATGTCCGGGCCGTCCCTCGACCACTTCGGCCACTGGATCAGCCGGCGTGTGAAGCGGCCC
Organism: Streptomyces sp. NPDC008137; assembly: GCF_042957035.1. Taxonomy (NCBI): domain Bacteria; kingdom Bacillati; phylum Actinomycetota; class Actinomycetes; order Kitasatosporales; family Streptomycetaceae; genus Streptomyces; species Streptomyces sp. NPDC008137. The sequence continues at coordinate 210,292 of NZ_JBIBHN010000009.1, forward strand.
ACCCCGCGCCGGGTCGGCCAGCTCCTCGGGCAGGGCGCGAAGTCCTGGTACGTGTACCTGCTGCACACGCCCGTGCTGCCCGAGCTGGCCTGGCGCGGCCCGCTCGGCAAACGCTGGCCGAAGGTCCTGGAGCGGGTCGAGAAGGTGCCGCGCGACGGCTACCCGACCTCGTCCCTGCCGTCGGACGCGGCGCACGGGGCCTGGCTGTACCGGGACAACGTGCGGCCCCGGCTGCGCAGGCCGCGCCCGGACGCGCAGGCCCACGCGCCCGTGCAGCTCATCACACCCCTGGGGGACCGGTTTCTGTCGGAGCGGCTCCACGACGAGCTGGAGCGGTGGGTTCCGCGGCTGACCCGCAGGACGCTCCCGGCGGGGCACTGGATCCCGCGCACCCGTCCGGATCAGCTCGCCACGTGGATCGGGGACTTCGTGACGTCCGTCGAGAAAGGCCGGTCTCCGGCGGCGGCGAGCGGCAAGCACGCCCAGCGGTTCTCCGGGCAGCTCGTGCTGGTCACCGGGGCGGGCAGCGGCATCGGGCGGGCGACGGCGCTCGCGTTCGCGGAGGCGGGGGCACGCGTGGTGGCCGTCGACCGGGACGCCGAGTCGGCGGCCCGCACCGCCGAGTCGTCCCGTCTCATGGGCGCCTCGGCGGCCTGGGCGGAGACGGCCGACGTCTCCGACGAGCAGGCCATGGAGAAGCTCGCCGAGAAGGTCACCCTCGAGTACGGCGTGGTGGACGTCCTGGTCAACAACGCCGGGATCGGACTGTCCGGGTCCTTCTTCGACACCACGCCGGAGGACTGGAAGAAGGTCCTCGACGTCAACCTGTGGGGCGTGATCCACGGCTGCCGGCTCTTCGGCCGGCGGATGACCGAGCGCGGACAGGGCGGCCACATCGTCAACGTGGCGTCCGCGGCCGCGTACCTGCCCTCCCGGGCCCTGCCCGCCTACGGCACCTCCAAGGCGGCCGTGCTGATGCTCAGCGAGTGCCTGCGGGCGGAGCTCGCCGGGCGGGGGATCGGCGTGACGGCGGTTTGCCCCGGCATCGTCAACACCGCCATTACGTCCACGGCGCGCTTCGCCGGGGTCGACGCCCAGCAGGAGACTCGGCTCCAGCAGCGCGCCGCCCGTCTGTACGGGCTGCGGAACTATCCGCCGGAGAAGGTGGCGGCCGCGATCCTGCGGGCGGTGGTGCGCGACGAGGCGGTGGTTCCGGTCACGCCGGAGGCGCGGGGTGCGCGGGTGCTGTCACGGCTGGCGCCGGGCATGCTGCGGAGGGTCGCACGGATGAAACCGCCGATGTGACGGCGGCGCGTGCGTACGGCAAGGCGGGCCCAAGGACCCGGTTTTGAGGGCCAGTTGTCCACAGAACCGCCAATTCCGCTGTGGATAACCATACTTGGCTGTGGATCAAACCTCGGAAGCAATACTCGATCGCGTGATTCCCGTCTCTCCCGCACTCTGGTGGCATGGACGAAAGACGCACCGTCAAGGTGTCGAAGTATCTCTCGAAGCACCTGCGCCACCAGCCCGATCGGATCGGGCTGGATCTCGATGAGGGCGGCTGGGTGGAGATCGACACGCTGATCGCCGCGGCCGCCGCGCACGGTTTCCGGTTCACCCGCGATGAACTGGACCATGTCGTCACCACCAACGACAAACGCCGTTTCGCCGTCGAGGGCACCCGGATCCGCGCCAGCCAGGGCCACAGTGTCGAGGTCGACCTCGGGCTGCCGTCGGCGACCCCGCCCGCGCACCTCTACCACGGCACCGTCGCCCGCCACCTGGACGCGATCCGGGTCGAGGGGCTCAGGCCGATGAACCGGCACGACGTACATCTCTCGCCCGACCGCGAGACGGCGACCCGCGTCGGTGCCCGCCGGGGCCGGCCGGTCGTACTGACGGTGGACACGGCCGCCATGCACCGCGACGGCCATGTCTTCCGCGTGAGCGCGAACGGCGTGTGGCTGACCGAGGCCGTACCACCGCGCTATCTCCGCTTCCCCGCACCCCACTGACCTGCTGTGCGGGCCCGGACACCAATGGTGACTGTTTCACGTGAAACACGGGCGCCCCGCAGGGCTCCTTTAGTCTCGATGCCATGAGCCTGCACCTGAGCACCGTGATCCTCCCGTACCGCCGCTGGAACGAAGGCGGCCGTACGACCTGGACGCGCGCCGAGCAGCTCGGCTTCCACACCGCGTACACCTACGACCATCTGTCCTGGCGCAGCTTCCGGGACGGCCCGTGGTTCGGTGCCGTGCCGACTCTCACCGCCGCCGCGGCCGTCACCGAGCGGCTTCGACTCGGCACGCTGGTGACCTCCCCGAACTTCCGGCACCCGGTGACCCTCGCCAAGGAGCTGATCTCCCTCGACGACATCTCCGGCGGGCGGGTCACGCTGGGCATCGGCGCGGGCGGCTCCGGTTTCGACGCCACCGCGCTCGGCCAGGACCCGTGGACCCCGCGCGAGCGCGCCGACCGGTTCGCCGAGTTCGTCCCGCTGCTCGACCGGCTCCTCAGCGAGGACACGGTGTCGTACGAGGGCGACTTCTACTCGGCTCACGAGGCGCGGAACATCCCCGGCTGTGTGCAGCGCCCCAGGCTGCCGTTCGCGGTCGCCGCGACCGGCCCGCGCGGGATGCGGCTCGCCGCCCGGTACGGCCAGGCCTGGGTGACCACCGGCGACCCCAAGCTGTACGAGAACGGCACCCCTGAACAGTCGGTCCAGGCCCTGCGCGGGCAGGCCGAGAAGCTGGCCGACACCTGCGCCGAGGTCGGCCGGGACATGACCGGCCTCGACCGGGTCCTGCTCACCGGCTTCACACCGGACCGCACCGGCCCGCTCCAGTCGCTCGACGCGTTCGTCGACTTCGCCGGCCGGCACGCGGAGCTGGGCTTCACGGAGCTCGTGATCCACTGGCCCATCCCGGACTCGCCCTTCGCGGCGGACGAGAAGGTCTTCGAGCAGATCGCCATGGAGGCGCCGGCGCAGCTGCGCTGAGCCCTTGAGAGGTACTCCTTCGCCGGGAAAGCCCTGGTGAGAAGGGCATCCACTCACCTGTGCGGAGCCCCGCACGCCCGTGCGGGCATCTGCGGGACAATGACCCGGTGACCTCAGCGACCCGACAGCCCGATACCGCGGCCGAGGCCCTCCCGCCGCGGCTGATCGCCACCGACCTCGACGGAACCCTGCTGCGCGACGACAAGTCGGTGTCCCCCCGCACGGTGGCCGCGCTGGCCGCCGCCGAGGAGGCGGGCATCGAGGTCTTCTTCGTCACCGGCCGCCCGGCCCGCTGGATGGACGTCGTCAGCGACCACGTGCACGGCCACGGACTGGCGATCTGCGGCAACGGCGCCGCCGTGGTCGACCTGCACGGAGGCCCCGGCGCCCACAAGTTCGTGAAGGTCCGGGAGCTGGAGCGGGAGAACGCCCTGGACGCCGTACGGCTGCTGCGCGACGCGGCGCCGGGCACGGTGTACGCGGTGGAGCAGACCTACGGCTTCTACCAGGAGCCGGCGTACCCGAAGCTGCACATGGAGATCCCCGACAGCCTCGCCCCGGCGGAGGAACTGCTGGGCCCGGACCACCGGGCGGCCGGGGAGCCGGTGCTGAAGATCCTGGCCTACCACCCTGAGATCGACCCCGACGCCTTCCTGACCCTGGCCCGACTCGCCATCGGCGACCGCGCCAGTGTGACCCGCTCCAGCCCCAGCGCCCTGCTGGAGATCAGCGGCCCCGGGGTGTCCAAGGCCAGCACGCTCGCCCTGTGCTGCGCCGAGCGCGGCATCTCGCACGAGGAGGTCGTGGCCTTCGGCGACATGCCGAACGACGTCGAGATGCTGACCTGGGCCGGCCGGTCGTACGCGATGGGCAACGCCCACCCGGACGTGATCGCCGCGGCCTCGGGACGGACGGTCGCGAACAACGAAGACGGTGTCGCGGTCGTGATCGAGCAGCTGGTGGCCGAGCGGGTGTAGGCGTCACCCGCTCGCCGAGAAGCGGTCGAGCCGCCCCGTCAGAGCGACACCCCACGCGCCTCCAGCCACGACACCGGGTTCACCGCCGAGCCCGTCTCCGGTGTGACCCGGGTCTCGAAGTGCAGGTGGGGGCCGGTGGAGTTGCCCGTCGTGCCCGACTGGCCGATCCACTGGCCGGGGCTGACGTGCTCCCCCTGGTCGACCGCGACGGACGCGAGATGGGCGTACTGCGTGAAGTAGCCGCCCGCGTGCTTCAGCACGATCTCGATGCCGAAGGGGCCACCGCAGGCCACCCTCACCACTCGGCCCGTCCCCACGGACCGCACCGGCGTACCGATCGGCACCGCGAAGTCCTGCCCGGTGTGCCGGCTCGACCACCGCGCCCCGCCGCTGCCGTAGGACGCGGACAGCTCGTACGTCTCCACGGGCGCGACCCACGCACTCGTGAACCCCGTCTCGGGCTGGTCGAGCCGGACGGCCCCACGGCACGCCCCGGCGGCGACCGAGGCGTCCGCCTGCCCCTGGAGCCGCGAGCGGGCCTCCTCTAGCTTCTGCTCGATGCCCGCCTTCAGGTCGGCCAGCTGGACGTTCCGCTTCTCCAGCGCCTCCCACTCAGCGGCGGCCTTGGCCTCGTCCGCGGTGAGCCGCGCCTCGGCCCGGCGGCTCTTGGAGATCGCGTTGTTCACGGCGAGATTCGTCTGCGAGAAGGCGTGCTGACCTCGCATCAGGTCGTCGGGGCTGTCGGCGAGGATCATCTGCGCGGCCACCGGCAGCCCACCACTGCCCCGGTACTGGGCGCGGGCGATCCGGCCCAGGTCCTCGTTCAAGCCCGCGATGTGCCGCCGCTGAGTGTCCAGGAGCGCCTCCGCCCGCTGCGCCTTGGCCCGTTGCTCGTCGGCCTCCTTGCGGCCGGTCTCGTACAGCTGCGTCGCCGCCGCCGCGTCCTCGTACAGCCGCGCCACCTCGGCACTGATGCCCGTGTCACCACCGCTCCCGGGCTCCTTCTCCGCCCCCGTCGGCCGGGCCGCGAGGGCCGCCAGCGCGCACAGCAGGGCCGGAACGAGCAGGCGGTAGCGGCGATATGAGCGCATGTCAGCGATCCTCGCCCAGCCCTGCGGGCCCGGTCCTGTTCACGTCGTACGGCTGGGGGACCGGCTGCTCCGAATGGATCAGAGCGCGCGGACCCGTCAGGGTTCACGCCGCTACCGCGCTCCCGCCAGTTCCTCCGCCGCCGCCTCCCGCTCCGCCAACTCCCGCAGCGGCCCGTCCACCGCCACCAGCTCCGGGTACGACCCGCGCTGCACCACCCGTCCCTGGTCCAGCACGAGCACCTCGTCGACGGCCTCCAGGCCCGCCAGCCGGTGCGTGATGAGCAGGGTCGTACGGCCTTCTGTGGCGGCCAGCAGATCGGCGGTGAGCGCGTCCGCCGTCGGCAGGTCGAGGTGCTCGGCGGGCTCGTCGAGCACCAGAACGGGGAAGTCAGCGAGCAGCGCGCGGGCCAGTGCCAGCCGCTGCCGCTGCCCTCCGGACAGCCATGCCCCGTGCTCGCCCACGAGTGTGTCGAGCCCGTCGGGCAGACCCTCGGCCCAGTCCAGCAGCCTGGCCCGGCCGAGCGCGGCACGCAGCTCGTCCTCGGTGGCGTCCTTCTTGGCGAGCAGCAGGTTCTCGCGCAGTGAGCTGTCGAAAAGGTGCGCGTCCTGCGCGCACAGCCCGACGAGCCTCCGTACGTCGTCACTGTGCAGCGCGTACGCGTCCACGCCCGCCAGCGTGTACGCGCCCGCCCGCGCGTCCAGGAACCGCAGCAGCAGCTGCGCCAGCGTCGTCTTGCCGGAGCCGGACGGCCCGACCACGGCGACCCTGCGGCCCTCCTCAAGGGTCAGGTCGAGCCCGGCCAGCGCGTCCCGGTCCTGCCCCTCGTACCGTGCGGTCAGCCCCTTGACGGCGACCGGGAACGGCGAGACGGGCGCCTGCCGGGGCCGCTCCGGCTCCCCCACGGGCTCCGGGGCGTCCAGCACCTCGTACACCCGCTCGGCGCTCCGGCGCACTCGCTGCCGGTACTGCACGGCGAGCGGCAGCCCGAGCACGGCCTCGAAGGCGGCGAGCGGGGTGAGGACGACGACGGCCATGGTCACGCCGTCCAGCCGCCCGGCCGCGACCGCCTGAGCGCCGGCCAGGGCGGCGGCCGTGACGGTCAGGCCGGAGATCAGCGCGGTGAGCCCGTCGCCGAGGGCGGTGGCGGTGGCGGCGCGCGAGGCGATCCGGGTGAGCGCCCCGTCGGCCTCGCGTGCCCGGGCGGTCCGCGTGGGCAGGGCACCGGCGACGGTCAGCTCCGCGGTTCCGGTGAGCAGATCGGCCACCCGGGTCGCCAGTACGCCGCGGGCGGGGGCCAGCCGGTGCTCGGCCCGTCGCGCCACGGCACCGGTGATCAGCGGCACTCCCACGCCCGCCGCCAGCAGCCCGGCCGCGAGCACGGCCCCCGCCTCCGGCAGCAGCCACGCCGTGAAGCCCACGGACGCGGCCGACACGACGACGGCCGCCCCGGCCGGCAGCAGCCACCGCAGCCAGTAGTCCTGCAGCGCGTCCACGTCCGCGACGAGCCGGGAGAGCAGATCGCCCCGGCGGGTCCGGCGCAGGCCGGCGGGCGCCAGCCGCTCGAGCCGGCGGAACACCGCGACCCTGGTGTCCGCCAGCATCCGCAGCACGGCGTCGTGCGAGACCAGCCGCTCGGCGTACCGGAACACGGCCCGCCCGATCCCGAAGGCCCGCGTCGCCGTCACGGCCATCATCAGATAGAGCACGGGGGGCTGCTGCGAGGCCCGCGAGATCAGCCACCCGGAGGTGGCCATCAGCCCCACGGCGCTCCCGAGCGCGAGACTGCCGAGTAGCAGCGCGAGTCCCAGCCGCCCGCGCAGGGCACCGGACATGGCGCGAACGCGTGTGAGGACAGGGCCCGAAGCGGATTCCCCGTGGGGCTCGGTCAGGTCGACCGGGTCGGGCAGCTCCCCCTCGACGGAACCCGGCTTGCGGACCGAGGCAGGCGCGACGGGCGCAGCGGTCGTCTCGGGCTCGGCCAGACGCACCACCCGGTCCGCGACCCCCAGCAACGCCGGACGGTGCACCACCAGCAGCACCGTCCGCCCGGCCGCCAGCCGCCGTACCGCGGCCACGACCTCGGCCTCGGTGGCCCCGTCCAGCGCGGCCGTCGGCTCGTCGAGCAGCAGCACGGGCCGGTCCGCGAGGAACGCCCGGGCCAGCGCGAGCCGCTGCCGCTGCCCCGCCGACAGCCCGGCCCCGTCCTCGCCGAGCACGGTCTCCACGCCCGCGGGCAGCGCGTCCACGAACTCCAGTGCCCCGGCGTCCCGCAGCGCCCGCCGTACGGCGTCGTCATCAGCGCCGGGCCGCGCCAGCCGTACGTTCTCGGCGATCGTCCCGGCGTACAGATGCGGCCGCTGCGGCACCCACGCGATCCGGGAGCGCCACTGCTCCAGGTCGGCATCGGCCAGGTCGACTCCCCCGGCCCGCACCCGCCCCTCGGCCGGCCGCACGAAGCCCAGCAGCACACTGAGCAGCGTCGACTTTCCGGCCCCGCTCGGCCCGACGAGGGCGACCGTCTCCCCGGGCTCGACGGTGAAGGACACGTCCGCCACGGCGTCCGCCGAGCGCCCCGGGTACCGGACCGTCACGCCCTCGAAAGCAAGCGCCCCCGCGGGGACGTCCTTGGCCCCGGACGCCGGCACGGGCGTCTCCAGGACCTCGAAGATCTCCTCGGCGGCGGCGAGGCCCTCCGCCGCCGCGTGGTACTGCGCCCCGACCTGCCGCAACGGCAGATAGGCCTCCGGCGCCAGGATCAGGATGACCAGACCGATGTACAGGTCCATCTCGCCGTGCACGAGCCGCATGCCGATCGTCACGGCGACCAGCGCCACCGAGATCGTGGCGAGCAGCTCCAGGGCGAAGGAGGAGATGAAGGCGATCCGCAACGTCCGCATGGTGGCCCGCCGGTATTCGCCGGTGATCCGGCAAATCGACTCGGCCTGCGCCTTGGCACGGCCGAAGACCTTCAGCGTCGGCAGCCCGGCGACGACGTCCAGGAAGTGCCCGGACAGCCGGGACAGCAGCCGCCACTGACGGTCCATCCGGGACTGGGTGGCCCAGCCGATCAGGACCATGAAGACCGGGATGAGCGGCAGGGTGCCCACGATGATGGCCGCGGAGACCCAGTCCTCGGTGACGATCCGCGCCAGCACCGCCACCGGCACGACCACCGCGAGACCCAACTGCGGCAGATACCGCGAGAAGTAGTCGTCGAGGGCGTCGACGCCCCGGGTGGCCAGGGCGACCAGCGAACCGGTCCGCTGCCCGCTCAGCCACCCGGGCCCGAGCCGCACGGAACGCTCCAGCAGCCGCCCCCGCAGCTCGGACTTCACCGCCGCGCTCGCCCGGTGCGCGGCGAGCTCGGTGAGCCAGCCGACCAGCGCCCGGCCGACCGCGACGGCGGCCAACAGCAGCAGGGGAGTGGCGAGTTCCGTCACCTGCATCTGGTGCTGGAAGGCGCCGACCACCACCTCGGCGATGAGCATCGCCTGCGCGATGACCAACCCCGCCCCGACGGCACCCAGGGCGACGACCGCCCCCAGGAAGACCCGGGTGGCACGGGCGTACCTCAGCAGACGCGGATCGATTGGTTTCACGTGAAACACACCTCAGTGCGCGGTCTCGGCGATGTGCTGCGTACCGATCCGCTTGCGGAACACCCAGTACGTCCAGCCCTGGTAGAGCAGGACGATCGGGGTGGCGATCCCGGCACACCAGGTCATGATCTTCAGCGTGTACGGGCTGGACGAGGCGTTGGTGACCGTCAGGCTCCAGTCCGGGTTCAGCGTCGAGGGCATGACGTTCGGGAACAGCGTCAGGAAGAGCATCGTCACCGTGGCCACGATGGTGAGCCCTGACAGGGCGAAGGCCCAGCCCTCACGCCCGGCCCGTGCCGCGACCAGCGCCACGAGAAGGGACGCGACGGCCACGACCACCGCGACGAGCGAGGCGCCGTCGCCCCGGTCGGCCTGCGTCCACAGCAGGAAGGCGAGGGCCAGCAGGGCGGTCAGCAGCCCGACGCGCAGCGCCAGCTTCCGTGCCCGCTCCCGGATCTCCCCGACAGTCTTGAGCCCGACGAACACCGTCCCGTGGAAGGTGAACAGCGCCAGCGTGACCAGACCGCCCAGCAGCGCGTATGGGTTGAGCAGGTCCAGGACACCGCCGGCGTAATTGAAGTCCTGGTCGATCTTCACGCCCCGCACGATGTTGCCGAAGGCCACACCCCACAGGAACGCGGGGAGCAGCGAGGTCCAGAAGATCGCCGTCTCCCAGTTGCGCTGCCAGTTCTCCTCGGGCCGCTTGACGCGGTACTCGAAGGCCACGCCCCGGACGATCAGGCAGACCAGGATGAGCAGCAGGGGCAGGTAGAAGCCGGAGAAGAGCGTCGCGTACCACTCGGGGAAGGCGGCGAAGGTGGCACCGCCCGCCGAGAGCAGCCAGACCTCGTTGCCGTCCCAGACGGGACCGATGGTGTTGATCAGCACCCGCTTCTCGGGCCGGCCCCGGGCGAGCAGCTTCGTGAGCACGCCGACCCCGAAGTCGAAGCCCTCCAGGAAGAAGTAGCCGGTCCACAGGACGGCGATCAGGACGAACCAGACGTCGTGCAGTTCCATGACTGTGCAGCTCCCTCGGCCTAGTACGAGAAGGCCATCGGCTTGTCGGCGTCACGGGAGTCGCCGCCGATCTTCGTGGGCGGGTTGAGGTCGGCCTCGGTGAGCTCGGGCGGGCCCGCCTTGACGTACTTGACCAGCAGCTTGACCTCGATGACGGCGAGGATCGCGTACAGCGTGGTGAAGACGACCATCGAGGTGATGACCTCGGCCTGGGAGACCCCGGGGGAGACCGCGTCACGCGTCTGGAACAGGCCGTAGACGACCCACGGCTGGCGGCCCATCTCGGTGAAGATCCAGCCCCAGGAGCTGGCGATCAACGGGAAGCCCAGGGTGAGGATCGCCATGCGCCAGTACCACTTGGTGAGGGTCGGGCCGAGCGCCTTCTTCGGCAGGAGCACGAGGTGCGGCACCTCGTCCTCGCCCACCCGCAGATGCTGTGGCAGCAGGAACTTCTTCCGGGTCAGCCACAGTCCGGCCAGGCCGATGGCGAACGACGTCATACCGAAGCCGATCATCCACCGGAAGCCCCAGTAGGCGACGGGGATGTTGGGCCGGTAGTCACCGGGGCCGTACTTCTCCTGCTCGGCCTTGTTGACGTCGTTGATGCCGGGGACGTACGAGGTGAAGTCGTCCTTGGCGAGGAAGGACAGCAGGCCGGGGATCTCGATGGCGACCTTGTTGTGGCCCTTGTCGACGTCACCGACGGCGAAGATCGAGAAGGGCGCGGGCTTCTCGCCGTCCCAGAGTGCCTCGGCCGCGGCCATCTTCATCGGCTGCTGCTCGTACATGATCTTGCCGAGGACATCGCCGCTGACCGCGGTGAGCATGCCGCCGATGACGACGGTGACCAGGCCCAGCCGCAGCGAGGTCTTCATCACGGGCACGTGCTTCTTGCGGACCAGGTGGAAGGCGGCGATGCCGACCATGAAGGCACCGCCGGTCAGGAAGGCCGCGGTGAGCGTGTGGAAGACCTGGGCGAGGGCGGTGTTCTGCGTCAGCACCAGCCAGAAGTCGGTGAGCTCGGCGCGCCCCTTCGCCTCGTTGATCCGGTAGCCGACCGGGTGCTGCATCCAGGAGTTGGCCGCGAGGATGAAGTACGCCGACAGGATCGTGCCGATGGAGACCATCCATATGCAGGCCAGGTGGATCTTCTTGGGCAGCTTGTCCCAGCCGAAGATCCACAGGCCGATGAAGGTGGACTCGAAGAAGAAGGCGATCAGCGCCTCGAAGGCGAGTGGCGCACCGAAGACGTCACCGACGAAGCGCGAGTAGTCGGACCAGTTCATGCCGAACTGGAACTCCTGCACGATGCCGGTGACCACGCCCATCGCGATGTTGATCAGGAAGAGCTTGCCCCAGAACTTCGTCGCCCGGAGGTACTTCTCCTTCTCCGTCCGCACCCAGGCGGTCTGCAGTCCGGCCGTGAGCGCGGCCAGCGAGATCGTCAGGGGGACGAACAGAAAATGGTAGACGGTGGTGATGCCGAACTGCCATCGCGCCAGGGTCTCCGGCGCCAAAGCCAGGTCCACGTCGCCGCTCCTTACCTACGCTTGTGAAAGCGTTCACATTCACAAGCCATTATGCAGCACGGACTTTCGAGCCCCAAAGGGGGGCCCTGTCACGGCCGACCCCGGGTCGCCCCTTGGCGTGAACTTCAACATATTGTTGAATCGGCGGCATGCAGACACCGCTACGGATACGGATCTCCTGGCCCGCGGGGCACCTCACCGCGACCCTCGACGACACCCCGACCGCCCAGTCCCTCACACAGGCACTGCCCCTCGTCTCCACCGCCCGCACCTGGGGCGAGGAGGTGTACTTCGACATCGGAGTGTCTGTTTCACGTGAAACAGGCGCTCGACAGGTCGTAGAGCCGGGCACGGTCGCCTTCTGGACCGACGGGCCCACGCCGATCTCACAGGGCGCGGAGTGCCGCCTCGCCAGCCCGTGCAACGTCCTGGGCCGCATCGACGGCGACCCCGGCCTGCTCTCGACTGTGCGGGGCGGCGACCCCGTGCGCGTGGAACTCGTGGACGCCTGACCCAGAGCCTGACTCACGGAGCGCTACAGCTCCTTGCGAAACCCTTCCGCCACCTTCAGGAAGATGTCGTTCGCCTCGGTCTCCCCGACCGTGACCCGTACACCCTCACCGGGGAACGGCCGGATCACCACGCCCGCCTGCTCACACGCCTGCGCGAACGCGACCGTGCGCTCCCCCAGCCTCAGCCACACGAAGTTGGCCTGTGTCTCGGGCACCGTCCAGCCCTGGGCGCGCAGCCCGTCGACCACGCGCGTGCGCTCACACACCAGCGAGCCGACCCGGCCGAACAGTTCGTCCTCGGCACGCATCGAGGCGATCGCCGCCTCCTGCGCGAGCTGGCTCACCCCGAACGGCACCGCAGTCTTGCGCAACGCAGCCGCCACCGGCTCGTGGGCGATGGCGAACCCGACGCGCAGTCCGGCCAGGCCGTACGCCTTGGAGAAGGTCCGCAGGACGCAGACGTTGGGCCGGTCGCGGTAGAGCTCGACACCGTCCGGCACCTCGGGGTCGCGGATGAACTCCCGGTAGGCCTCGTCGAGCACCACCAGCACGTCACCAGGCACCCGGTCGAGGAAGCGTTCCAGCTCCGCCCGCCGCACGACCGTGCCGGTCGGGTTGTTGGGGTTGCAGACGAAGATCAGCCGGGTCCGGTCGGTGATCGCGTCGGCCATCGCGTCAAGATCGTGCACGTCACCGGAGGTCAGCGGCACCTGGACCGACCGAGCGCCGCTGATCTGCGTGATGATCGGGTACGCCTCGAAGGACCGCCAGGCGTAGATCACCTCGTCGCCGGGGCCGGAGGTGGCCTGGATCAGCTGCTGGGCGACACCGACCGACCCGGTGCCGGTGGCCAGGTGGGAGAGAGGCACGCCGAAGCGCTCGGACAGCTCGTTCATCAGCGCCGTACAGGCCATGTCCGGGTAGCGGTTGAAGTTGCCGGCCGCCGCCGTCACGGTCTCCATCACGCCCGGCAACGGCGGGTACGGGTTCTCGTTGGAGGACAGCTTGTAGGCCACCGGCCCGCCTGCCGCGGCGGGCTTGCCCGGCTTGTAGGTGGGGATTCCCTCCAGCTCGCCGCGCAGCTTGGGGCTCGTCTCGCTCACCGCAGTCCTCCTCGCGAAGACCGGCGGCCCATGACCGCCGCCGACATCCAATACTCCTCACCTTATGAGGATTCGGCGCCGCTGCGTACACCCACGACGGAGCAGCGAAGCCCGGCCTCCCATGTCCCACCGGCATCAGGGGCAACGCCGCACGAAGGCGTACGAATCCGGGGGCGCGCCGCACATATATCTACGCGCCGGTGGTGTACGCCGTGGCGCGCATCCCCCGTGCAGGTGAGTTGAGACCTCTTCGCAACCTCACCCCCTTGGCAGGCTCGTGCGGGCCGACAAGTCACGTACTGACATGAGAGCGCTTAACTCCCTTGGTTTCCCAAGCAATTGGGGTTAAATGATCATGCAGAAACGTGCCTGTCAACGTCTGCATATGCGTCCGCACTACCCCACCGCATGAGCCCTACTATCGGCTCGCCATGACAGCAGCAGGGAAGCACCAGGTGAGCCGCGCGGAAACCTCACGTCGAGGCAGTCGGCCGGGCCGGGCGGGTATCAGAGACGTGGCCGCCGCCGCCGGAGTCTCCATCACGACCGTCTCCGACGCCCTCAACGGCAAGGGCCGGCTCCCGGACGCCACCCGGCGCCATGTCCGCGAGGTGGCCGACCGGCTCGGCTACCGGCCCTCGGCCGCCGCCCGGACACTCCGTACCGGCAAGTCGGGACTCATCGGCCTGACCGTGACGACGTACGGGGATGAACCTTTCACCTTCACCGAGTTCGCGTACTTCGCCGAGATGGCGCGAGCCGCCACCTCCGCCGCGCTCGCCCGCGGCTACGCCCTCGTCATCCTGCCCGCGACCTCCCGCCACGACGTGTGGTCGAACGTCGCCCTGGACGGCACGGTCGTCATCGACCCCTCCGACCAGGACCCGGTCGTCAGCGAACTCGCCCGACAGGGCCTGCCGGTCGTCTCCGACGGCCGCCCGGCCGGCTCCCTGCCGGTCACGGCCTGGGTCGACAACGACCACGAGGCCGCCGTCCTCGGCATCCTCGACCACCTGGCCGACGCCGGCGCCCGCCGCATCGGCCTGCTGACCGGCACGACGACGGACACGTACACCCATCTGTCGACCACCGCGTACCTGCGCTGGTGCGAGCGCGTCGGCCAGGATCCGGTGTACGAGGCCTATCCGGCGCACGATCCGTGCGCGGGCGCCGTCGCCGCCGACCGGCTCCTCGCCCGCCCCGACCGGCCCGACGCGGTCTACGGGCTGTTCGACCCGAACGGCACCGACCTGCTCGCCGCCGCGCGCCGCTACGGCCTGCGCGTACCGGACGACCTGCTGCTGGTCTGCTGCAGCGAGTCCACCGTGTACGCCAACACCGAGCCCCCCATCACCACCCTCTCCCTGAAGCCGCGCCGCATCGGCACGGCAGTGGTACAACTCCTCATCGACGCCATCGAGGGCGTGGAGTCCGACCGTCCGGTGGAACAGGTGATACCGACGGAGCTGATCGTGCGCACGTCGTCCCAGCGACGCCCGCCGCGCACGACGGTCAGCCCGCCGCGGTCCCCCGAGGGGGCGTAGTTCCCCGGTACCGGGGAACCCCCGGGTCCGGTACCTCGGACCCGGTCGAGGGGACAGTCCCGTGCCTGGGGAGAAACAGGGCCGGTCCCCCGGAGAGAAGGGATCGTTCTCGCGAAGAGAAGGAAAGCGAGGACGGTCACACGGTGGTCAAAGCCCGGCCCAATCGGGGCGAAAGCCGCGGTGAACTGGACTCTTGCTCTGATTCACCACCCCTGGGTCATCACATGGCGCGATCCGCATTCCTATGATGGGCCCACGACACCGGCGGGCCGCTACGACCAGGCAGTCCGATGCGGTGCAGATGCGGCTGGATGGTGGAGGGGTCGATGACTCAGGGGGCCGGTCAGGGACCCGAGGTGGAGCGCACGGCGACGTTGCGCGACTTCCGGGTGCCCGCGTACGTCCACGAGGCCGGTCCGTACGTCCAGAGCACGAGCCCCGGCGAGGTCGCTCCGCCGCCCGAGGAGACCTATCCCGAGGGATACACGCCGACCCAGCGCGACCTTCCCGTGGTCAACCGGGGTGACACTGTCCAGGTGACCGTCGACCCCGAAACCGCCGCGGCCCCGCCCCCGAACACCGGACAGGGCCCGCTGTACGTCGTGGGCGACGTCCACGGCTATCTCGACCAGCTGGTGGCCGCTCTGCAGGAGAAAGGCCTCCTCGACGCCGAAGGCAACTGGTGCGCGGGCACCGCCCGGCTGTGGTTCCTCGGCGACTTCACCGACCGCGGCCCGGACGGCATCGGCGTCATCGACCTGGTGATGCGGCTGTCCGCCGAGGCGGCCGCGGCCGGCGGCTACTGCAAGGCGCTCATGGGCAACCACGAGCTGCTGCTGCTCGGCGCCAAGCGGTTCGGCGACACCCCCGTCAACTCCGGCGCGGGCACCGCCACCTTCCAGGCGGCCTGGCTGCTCAACGGCGGCCAGAAGACCGACATGGACCGCCTCCAGGACCACCACCTGCAGTGGATGTCCCGTCTCGACGCCGTGGAGGAGGTCGACGGCCATCTGCTCGTCCACTCCGACACCACCGCCTACCTCGACTACGGCCGCTCCATCGAAGAGGTCAACGACACCGTCCGCGAGACGATCACGCGCAACGACGCGGACGAGGTCTGGGACCTGTTCCGCAAGTTCACCAAGCGGTTCTCCTTCCGCGACGAGGGCGGCGCGGACGCCGTGCGCTCCCTGCTCGATACGTACGGGGGCACCCGCATCGTTCACGGGCACAGCCCGATTCCGTATCTGCTGGGCGAGGTCGGCTCCGAAGAGGACGAGGACAGCGGCGACCCGGTGATCGAGGGACCGCACGTCTACGCCGACGGACTCGCCATCGCGATGGACGGCGGCGTGACCATGGCCGGAAAACTGCTGGTCCAGCAACTGCCCCTGGCTACGTGAACGTTCACCGGGCAGGCGTTTCCCGTCACAGGACCGGACGGCTGAAGGGCCAATTTCGGTAAACCCCCTGTCACCGCCCACCTCCACGGCTCTACCATCGGCTTATCCGTAGCAGGCTCCCCTCCGTTTCTGCCCGACGGCTCGTCAGCATGCCGAGCCCCAAGCCCTACGGAGCATCGGGGGATGCACATGAACAGCGTTCCGCAGCACCTGCTGAGCGAGGACCGCCAGGAATACGAGCGGATCCTCGATGAGGTGCTGCGCTCCGCCCCACACCGTCCGGAACTGAGCGCCGTCGGACAGCGGCTGAACTCGGAACAACTGCGCACCATGGCGCTGAACGCCACCGCGCTCATCACGGCAGCCGCGTCGACCGAATACCAGCACTACGTCAAGGTCCGTGAGGAACTGCGCCAGCCGGCGTCGTCCGGCACACCGGCCGCGCGCGAGACCGGCTCCTCCGAACCGGGCACGGGCCCGGCGGGGCTGGCCGCCGCCATGGGCGAGGTCGCCGAGACCGCCGGCGCGGGCGCCGTGGCCATCGTCGCCGTCCTCGCACCCGTCCTGGCCGGGACCGCCGCCGCGATCTTCCTGCTCGTCGGCTACATCCTGCAGATGCTCGATCCCGAGCAGGCGTTCGCCCGGACCATGCTCACCACGGGCTGGGTGTTCGGCGCCGTGACCGCGGTCGCGATCCTCGTCGCCGCGGTGGGACTGCTGCTCACCGCCCTGCGCAACAAGCCGACGGCCGAAGGCGGTCCGTACGACGAACTGCACAAGGAGGTGGCCCTGGCCAGGGAGGCCTGGCACGAGGCCCTGCTGGAGCGCGGCATCCTGCCCTTCCTGCGAGAGGCACTCGTCAGCCCGGACGCGGCGGCCGCGCTGCACCACACCTCCTCGTCCGCGCCGATCAGCCGCATCCCGCACCTCGGCTACGACCGCCCGGGTTTCACCAGCCCGGACGAAGGCCACCGCGGCTCGCGGCCGAGCTACAGCAGCCCGGACTACACCAGCCCCGACTATGGAGGACCGGAGCACCAGCCGGAGTAGCGCTGGTTCCGTTCCGTTCCGATCCGCAGGCCAAGGGGCCAGAGCCAGGGACCAGATGTCCCCAGCCCTCGGCCCCAGTGGCCTGTGTGCGGTCGGCCTCGCGGCCTGCGCACGGCCGGATCAGTCCGCGATCGGCAGGTACACCCGGTTCCCGCTAGCCGCGAACTCCTTCGACTTCTGGGCCATGCCCTCCTCGATCTCGGTCCGGGTGCCGCCGTGTTCACGGCGGATGTCCTGCGAGATTTTCATGCTGCAGAACTTGGGGCCGCACATCGAGCAGAAGTGAGCCGTCTTGGCGGGCTCAGCCGGCAGGGTCTCGTCGTGGAACTCCCGTGCCGTGTCCGGGTCGAGGGCCAGGTTGAACTGGTCCTCCCACCGGAACTCGAAGCGGGCGTCGGACAGCGCGTCGTCCCACTCCTGGGCACCGGGGTGTCCCTTGGCTACGTCGGCCGCGTGCGCGGCGATCTTGTAGGTGATGACGCCGGTCTTGACGTCGTCACGGTTCGGCAGGCCCAAGTGCTCCTTGGGTGTGACGTAACACAGCATCGCCGTGCCCCACCAGGCGATCATCGCGGCACCGATGCCGGAGGTGATGTGGTCGTACGCCGGGGCGACGTCCGTGGTCAGCGGGCCGAGCGTATAGAACGGAGCTTCATCGCAGATCTCCTGCTGAAGGTCGATGTTCTCCTTGATCTTGTGCATCGGGACATGGCCCGGGCCTTCGATCATGGTCTGTACGTTGAAACGCTTGGCGATCCGGTTGAGTTCCCCGAGAGTTCGCAGTTCCGCGAACTGGGCCTCGTCGTTGGCGTCCGCGATCGAGCCGGGGCGCAGGCCGTCGCCGAGCGAGTAGGTGACGTCGTACGCGGCGAGGATCTCGCAGAGTTCCTCGAAGTGCTCGTACAGGAACGACTCCCGGTGGTGCGCGAGGCACCAGGCGGCCATGATCGAGCCGCCGCGGGAGACGATGCCCGTCTTGCGGTTGGCCGTCAGCGGCACATAGGCCAGGCGCACGCCCGCGTGGACCGTCATGTAGTCCACGCCCTGCTCGGCCTGTTCGATGACCGTGTCCTTGTAGACCTCCCAGGTCAGGTCCTCAGCCCGGCCGTCGACCTTCTCCAGGGCCTGGTAGAGCGGCACGGTGCCGATGGGGACGGGGGAGTTGCGCAGCACCCACTCACGCGTGGTGTGGATGTTGCGGCCGGTGGAGAGGTCCATGACCGTGTCGGCGCCCCAGCGGGTCGCCCAGGTCATCTTCTCGACCTCCTCCTCGATGGAGGACGTCACCGCGGAGTTGCCGATGTTGGCGTTGACCTTCACCAGGAACCTCTTGCCGATGATCATCGGCTCGATCTCCGGGTGGTTGACGTTGGCCGGCAGCACGGCCCGGCCCGCGGCGATCTCGTCGCGGACCACCTCGGGCGAGACGTTCTCCCGGATGGCCACGTACTCCATCTCGGGTGTGATCTCGCCGCGGCGGGCGTACGCGAGCTGCGTGACCGCCTGGCCGTCCCGGCTGCGACGCGGCTGGCGCGGGCGGCCGGGGAAGACGGCGTCGAGGTTGCGGAGGCCGCCGCGGGGCGAGGTGTGCTTGATGCCGTCGTCCTCGGGGCGGACGGGGCGGCCCGCGTACTCCTCGGTGTCACCGCGGGAGATGATCCAGTTCTCCCGCAGCGGCGGCAGGCCCCTGCGGACGTCGGTGTCGACGAGTGGATCGGTGTAGGGGCCCGACGTGTCGTACAGCGTGACGGCCTGGCCGTTGGTGAGATGCACCTGACGAACCGGCACGCGCAGGTCGGGGCGAGTGCCCTCGACGTACGCCTTGTGCCAGCCGATGGACTTCCCGGCCTCCTCGGACTGTGCGTCCTGAACGGAGGCAGGCGTGCGTGCGTCCTTGTCGGTCATGAGACCTACTCCCTACGCCGGCATTACCCGGTAACAGGTTCGGCGGTCGACGCAGCGGCTTCCGTCTGCCGACGTTCCGTGTGAAACATCACTCGACTTCGGTGATGTTTCATGTGAAACATCGCTGGGACGGAGGTCAGCGCCCTCTCAGCCCGGTGCTCCGAGCTCCCGCGTGTACAAAAGGTGGCTCCACGCTAGCGGCAATTCTGGCGCGGTGAACAGAGGGCCCCCCTTGTTCTTGCGATGATCGGTCGGTGACCACGACGCAGCGTCCCCCTTACCCACCGCCCGAGCCGCCCCGCGGATCCGGTGCCGGAAGCGGCAACGGCCGGGGAGACGGCCACGACTTCGTCCCCGGGGCCGGGTATGGGCCTGGGGCGGGTTTCGGGTCCGGGGCCGGGCCCGGGGACGGTGGTGAGCGTGTTTCCGGCTCGGCCGGGGGGTTCGGGCCGGGCAACGGCCAGGGTGGCGGTTCAGCCGGTGGGCATGGATTCCCTCCCGGCGACGGTCACGGCCCGGGTTCCGGAGGCGGGCACGGGCACGGTTCCGGGACCGGCGGGGGCGACGGCCACGGGCACGGGCACGGATCCGGGACCGGCGGGGGCGACGGCCACGGACACGGCCCCGGTTCCGCGCCAGGTGGCGGACACGGGCACTCGCACAGCCACGGTCCGGCAGCGCCCGTCTCCATGCATCTGCGCAAGATCATCGCGGCGATCCTGATCCCGTTCGGCGCGGCCGTGCTGGTCGGTCTCGTTGTGCTGTGGCCGGGCGGCGCCCCGTCGCACGAGCGCACCGGCGTCGGCTTCGACCGGCAGACCGAGCAGGCCTCCGTCACCAAGGTCGTGGAGATCAGCTGCAAGGAGGCCGGCGCTTCCGGAGTCCCGCCGACCGGCGACACCTCCACCGCCGAGGGCTCCTCCGCGGTGCAGCAGGAGAAGGGCACCTGCAAGCGGGCGACGATCCGGGTCGACAGCGGCAAGGACAAGGGCCGCACCTTCACCGAGATCATCCAGCCGGACCAGTCCCGCCAGTTGCATGAGGGCCAGAAGGTCGTGGTCGCCTACGAGCCCTCCGCACCGAAGGACCTGCAGTACTCGGTCACCGACGTCAATCGCCGTCTGCCCCTGGCCGTGCTGGCCGGCATCTTCGCGGTCGCCGTCGTGGTCGTCGGGCGGCTGCGGGGGGTCATGGCCCTCATCGCACTGGCCATGAGCTTCCTGGTACTGAACTTCTTCATCCTGCCCGCGATCCTGCAGGGATCGAACCCGCTGGTCGTGGCGGTGGTGGGCGCGAGCGCCATCATGCTCATCGCCCTGTACATGTGTCACGGCCTGTCCGCACGGACCTCCGTGGCGGTGCTCGGCACCCTCATCTCCCTGCTGCTGATCGGCGTCCTCGGCTCGGTGTTCATCGACTGGGCGGCGCTCACCGGCAACACAGACGACAACACGGGCCTGATCCACGGCCTCTATCCGACGATCGACATGAGCGGTCTGCTGCTCGCCGGCATCATCATCGGTTCCCTCGGTGTGCTCGACGACGTGACGGTCACACAGACCTCGGCGGTCTGGGAGCTGCACGAGGCCAATCCGTCGATGGGCTGGCGCGGGCTCTACCGCGCGGGCATCCGGATCGGCCGTGATCACATCGCCTCGGTCGTCAACACGCTCGTCCTCGCCTACGCGGGTGCCGCCCTGCCGCTGCTGTTGCTGTTCTCCATCGCCCAGAGCGGTGTCGGGACGGTCGCCAACAGCGAGCTGGTCGCGGAGGAGATCGTGCGCACGCTGGTCGGTTCGATCGGCCTGGTCGCCTCGGTGCCGGTCACCACTGCTCTGGCCGCACTCATGGTCTCGGCCGACCGCCCCGGGGAGGAGCGCGCCGTAGAAGCCTCGGCCGTCCCGGTACGCGGGGGGCGGGGCCGGCGCCGTAAGCGCTGACGTCTCTGAGCCAGACGTCCCTGCGCCACAACGCCGAAGCGTTCCCGCAGGGTCGGCGGCGTCCGGTGAAGCGTTACTCCACGATGCCGCGCGACGGCTGTCTCACCCAGCGCCCTGTTCCGCCAGGATGCGGTCCAGTGCCTCGTCGAGGTGGGCGTCGAAGTCGGCGAGTGAGCCTTCCTGGCCCAGCGGCACCAGCTTGTCGGTGCGGTCGAGGAAGGCGACGAGCGGTGCCGTGGAGGACCGGAACAACGCCTGGTCGCTGCCCACCTGAAGTCGGATCAGCACCTCGCCCAGCGTGTCCGGTTCGACCGGAGTGACCCGCACATCGCCCTCGCCGCATGGCCGGCCGACGCCGTCGATCAGCAGCTCCCGGCCGAAAGCCCATGTCACCGGTGCGTCACCGGGCAGGTGGAACGTCAGCCGGACGGCATAGGGATCACTGGTCTCATAGCGCAGCTCCACCGGAATGCGGAAGGAGAGCTCCTCGGACACGAGGAAGCTCATCATGACCTCTGCTTGTACGGACTCGCGCATCGCTAACCCCGTCATTCGCCGTGACTGGCCGGGAACGAACCTCTGACACTTGGTGGAATCTTGCTGAACGTACACAGCAGATCACAAGGAGTGAGTTTTCACATACTGATAGAGAGCGCCAGCGACCCGAGTCGCCGCCCGATCTCGCTCTGCAACTGCCGGGCCGCGGGCAGCAGCCGGTCCTCCTGGTGGGCGGGCAGGGAGATGGCCATCGTCGCGGCCGTTGTGCCCAGAGTGAGCGGGATCGCCGCGCAGACCGCGCCCAGGGCGTACTCCTGACGCTCGGTCACGGGTTCCATTCGCCGCATCCGCTCAAGGCGCCGGAGCAGGCTGTGGTCGTCCCGCACCGTGTACGGCGTGAGGGGCTGCACCGGGTAGCGGTCGAGGTGGTCGCGGCGGGCGTCCCCGTCCAGCTGGGACAGCAGGCACTGCCCGATGGCGTGCGCGTGCCCGGTCTCTCGGAAGTCGGCCCACTCCTCGACCGCCGGGGCGCCCGGGCTCTCGGAGACGCACATGACCTCGATCTCGCCCTCGCGGTACGCCGCGTAGTAGACGGGGACGCCGAGCAGGTCTCGCCACTGCGCGAGCGTGTCGACCACCGTGCTGCGACGTTTCTGCCGCGCCCCGCTGCTGCTCAGCCGCTCGGCGGCCTCACCGAGGAAGAACAGGCCCTTGTCCCGGCGCAGATAGCCCTCGTGCACGAGGGTGCGCAGCAGGTGGTACGTGGTGGGCAGCGCCAGCCCGGTCTCGCGGGCCAGTTGCTTGGCGGGGGCGCCGTAGACGTGTCCGGCGACGGTTTCCAGCAGGCGCATGGCGCGCTGTACGGATCCGATGAGGGTCGGCGGAGGCGGGGGTACGGCGGGAGGCGGTGGCATGGGGGGAGGCGGTGATGCGGAGGGTGCCGCCGAGCGCGGTTGCGCGGGAACGCCGCGCAGGTGGGCCGGTGCGGTGTCAGCCGGGGTCAAGGGTCACTCCCGAAGCGCGAGGGGCCGACCCGTGCGGAGGAACACGGGTGGGGGTGTATGCCGCTCGCGGGGATGTCCCCGCGTCGAGCCGGACTCTATTCGCCTGCCACCGCACGCAGACGGCCCGGCCGGGAAACTTCCCCCGCCCGAGGGAACGGGTGGTTCCCAGCGTTTCCCGCTACCCCCACCGGTTTCCCACCGGTCTCACCAGTCGCTGCGCGACGAGGAGCTCGACGTGAACTTCCGTACGACGTAGATCAGTCCGCCGACCAGCGCCACGAAGACCAGCACCTTGAAGAGCAGTCCGATGACGAACCCGACCACACTGGCGATCAGCCCGCCGAACACGACCAGGGCGATGACCGGCACCGCGATCCACTTCACCCACCACGGCAGTCCCGTGAAGATCTCTCGCATCGCCCTCGTCCTTGTCTCTCCACCCGTTCGAGTGCCGGGTCCTGTCGGTCTCCTGATGTTCTGCACTCGATGCTAGGTCCGGGAGGGGGCCGGGCGGGGGCATCGCACCCCTTGTCCTCCCCTGACCGAACCCCTAGGGAACCCCGAGGCGGTCCGTCAGCTCTCGGGCGGAGAGAACACCACCAGCACCCTGAGGTCCTCGGTGATGTGGTGGAACTTGTGGGCGACGCCCGCCGGCACGTAGACCACGCTGCCGCGTGCCACCTGGGTCGTCTCCAGGCCGACGGTGATCGCGGCTCGCCCGCTCACAACGAAGTAGACCTCGTCCTGATTGTGCGGCTTCTGTGGATCCTGCTCGCCCGCGTCGAGGGCGTACAGACCGACCGACATGTTCTGCGCCCGCAGAAACTGCAGGTAGGCGCCCTCGTTGGCGGCGCGCTCCGCCTCCAGTTCGTCCAGCCGGAATGCCTTCATCGCCTAGTCCGCCCCTGCCTCTTGTGCCCGTGCCCGATCAGGTCTGCCACGATCAGACACATGAAG
This sequence comes from Streptomyces sp. NPDC008137, assembly GCF_042957035.1. Taxonomy (NCBI): domain Bacteria; kingdom Bacillati; phylum Actinomycetota; class Actinomycetes; order Kitasatosporales; family Streptomycetaceae; genus Streptomyces; species Streptomyces sp. NPDC008137. The sequence goes on from NZ_JBIBHN010000009.1 coordinate 233,426, forward strand.
AATTTCGTAGTCAAGACGATCGCCAACGCCGGTGCCCTGGCGGTCGCCGTCTGGCTGCTCGACAAGATCACCCTGACCGGTGACAGCACGGGCAAGAAGATCGGCACCCTGATAATCGTCGCGCTGATCTTCGGCCTGGTGAACTTCCTGGTCAAGCCGCTCGTCAAGCTGCTCAGCCTCCCGCTGCTGATTCTGACGCTCGGCCTGTTCACCCTGGTCGTCAACGCGCTGATGCTGCTGCTCACCTCCTGGCTGGCGGACCAGTTCGATCTGAGTTTCCAGGTGGACGGCTTCTGGACGGCCGTTTTGGGCGGTCTGATCATCTCTGTCGTCTCCTGGGCGCTGAACGTCGTCCTGCCCGACGGGGACTGAGCGCGTATGACATATCGAGTCTGCTTCGTCTGCACGGGCAACATCTGCCGTTCCCCGATGGCCGAGGTCGTCTTCCGGTCCCGCGTGGCGGAGGCCGGACTCGACGGCCTGGTCGAGGTCGACAGCGCCGGCACCGGCGGCTGGCACGAGGGCGACGGCGCCGACCCGCGCACGGTCGCCGTCCTGGAGGAGAACGGCTACGCCTCCGGGCACACGGCACGGCAGTTCCAGCCGTCGTGGTTCTCTCGCCTGGACCTGGTCATCGCCCTCGACTCCGGCCACCTCGGTGCCCTGCGCCGCCTCGCGCCCACGGAGGAGGACGCGCGGAAGGTGCGGTTGCTCCGTTCGTACGACCCCGCCGCCGGCGACGACCTCGACGTACCTGACCCCTACTACGGGGGCGCGGACGGTTTCGGGGAGTGCCTTGAGATGGTGGAGGCGGCGAGCACCGGTCTGCTTGCCGCAGTGCGCGCGGACGTGGAGGGACGAGTGGCATGAGTGAATCCGGGACGGGTGGCCAGGGCGGATCGGCGGGCGGGACGGCCCGGGCGTCGAGCGACGCGGCCCTGGCAGCCGCCGACGCCGGGGACGGTACGCGGGCGGTACGGGCCGGGCTGCCCGAGCCGGTCAAGTACGAGCCCACGCTGCCCGGACCGGTGTTCGCCGCCCACTTCCATCTGCCGGGCGACCCGACCGGCCCGTACACCTACGGCCGTGACGAGAACCCGACCTGGACGCTGCTTGAGCGCGCTGTCGGCGAGCTGGAGGCGCCCGGCCGGGACGATGCCGAGACGCTCGTCTTCGCGTCGGGCATGGCCGCGACCTCGGCGGTGCTCTTCTCCCAGCTGCGCGCCGGCGATGTGTGCGTCCTGCCCGACGACGGCTATCAGGCACTGCCCCTGGTTCGCGCCCAGCTGGAGGCATTCGGCATCGAGGTGCGCACCGCGCCGACCCGCGGCGACGCCCAGCTCGACGTCCTGGACGGCGCGAAGCTGCTGTGGATCGAGACGCCGTCCAACCCCGGGCTCGACGTCTGCGACATCAGGCGGCTCGCCGACGCGGCGCACGCGCGTGGTGCCCTGGTGGCCGTCGACAACACCCTCGCGACACCGCTCGGCCAGCGTCCGCTGGAACTCGGCGCCGACTTCGCGGTGGCCAGCGGCACCAAGCAGCTCACGGGGCACGGCGACATCCTCCTGGGCTACGTCGTCGGCCGTGACGCCGAGGCCATGGCCGCCGTACGCCGCTGGCGCAAGATCGCCGGAGCGATTCCCGGGCCCATGGAGGCCTGGCTCGCGCACCGTTCGATCGCGACGCTGCAGCTGCGGGTCGACCGGCAGAGCACGACCGCCCTGGCGGTCGCCGAAGCGCTGCGCGAGCGTCCTGGGGTGACCGGACTGCGCTACCCCGGGCTCCCCGACGACCCCGCGCACAAGATCGCGGCTCAGCAGATGCGGCGCTACGGGTGCGTGGTGTCCTTCACCCTGCCCACGCGCGCGCGGGCCGACCGTTTCCTCGACGCGCTGCGGCTCGTGGACGACGCGACGAGCTTCGGCGGAGTGCGGTCCACAGCCGAACGGCGCGGCCGCTGGGGCGGCGACGCGGTCCCGGAGGGCTTCATCCGTCTGTCGGTCGGCGCCGAGGACCCGGAGGACCTGGTGGCGGACGTACTGCGGGCACTGGACATGTCGGCGGAGTGAGCATCCCCCACGGACGGTCCGAGCCTCCCCCCTCGTGGCTCGGACCGTCCTCCGGTTCCGCGCGCAAGAACCGCGCGACCAAGGCTAGTTGACTCTCTGTCAGTGTCCAATCACAGTAGCGACAGAGACCTATCGACTTATTTATAGTTGAGCGTGGCCGGAGGGCCGGGAGCGGGGCCTAAGAGGGGAGACCGTGCGGTGGATCTGGCCTTGCTGCGGACCTTCGTGACCGTGCACCGGGCCGGCTCCTTCACCCGCGCCGCCGCCCTGCTGGGCCTCTCCCAGCCCGCCGTCACCTCGCAGATACGGACGCTGGAGCGGCAACTGGGCCGCCCCCTCTTCCTGCGGCAGGCCCGGGGCGTGACCCCGACGAGCATCGGCGACGAACTCGCCCACAAGGCCGCACCGCATCTCGACGCCCTGGTGGAGATAACGGAGACCGGCCTCGACGACGACTCCTCCTTACGGACGCTGCACCTCGCCGGACCTCCGGAGTTCACCGCCGAACGAGCCCTGCCCGCGCTCACTGAGCTGATCGGCGAGGACGGCCCCGGTTTCGCCCTGCGCGCTTCCTTCGGGAACGCCGAGGAAACGCTGGAAGGCCTCTCCGCCGGACATCATGATCTGGCCATCAGCACGGCCCAGCCACGGGGCGCCCTGCTCACGGCGACCGCGCTCTGCGACGAGGAGCACGTCCTGGTCGCCACCCCGCGCTGGGCCGAGCAGATCGGCGCCGAGCAGCCGGACCGCAAGCCGGAACCGTCCCTGGAGCAGGTGCCCGTGGTGGAGGTTCACGAGTCCCTGCCCTTCGTCTCCCGCTACTGGGCCTCCGTCTTCGACTCGCGCCCCGCCGCCCCGGGCACGGTCATCGTTCCCGACCTGCGCGCGGTCCTGGCGTGTGCGGTCGCGGGGGCGGGCCTGGCGGTGCTCCCGCGCTATCTGTGCGCGACCGCGCTGGAGCGGGGTGACATCGTCGCCCTGCACGAGCCGGCGGTGCCGCCGCTGCGGACCTACTTCCTGGTGGTGCGCACCGGGACGCTCGCGATGCCCCACATAGCGCGTGCCCATGAGTGGCTGCAGCGTGCCTCGACGGACTGGTGCTGAGGTGCACTGGAGCGTGCCTCACTCTGAGGGCTCGGCCGGTGACGATTCGCGATGTTTCACGTGGAACCAGCCGGGCCACATTTCACTCATGACCGTCCGACCCGTGGTCAAGCGCACCGCCCGTGCCGTTCTGCTGGACGGTGACGACCTGATCCTGATCAAGCGCACCAAGCCGGGCGTGGATCCCTACTGGCTCACTCCCGGCGGCGGGGTCGAGCCCAGCGACTCGACCGTCGTCGACGCCCTGCACCGGGAGGTGTACGAGGAGCTCGGCGCCAAGATCACCGATGTGGTGCCCTGCTTCGTGGACACCATGGAGCACATCGGGGAGGACGGCGGCGCGACCGGTGTGAAGGTGCAGCATTTCTTCGTCTGCCACCTGGAGTCCATGGACCCGTCCCTCCGCCACGGACCCGAGGTGGACGAACCCGTCGGCGAGTACGAGATCGTGCGCGTGCCCTTCACCCGCGTCGGCATCGCCTCCGTCCACCTGGTGCCGCTGTCGCTGCGGCACTATCTGGACGGCAACATCGAGGGCGTACGGGCGATGCACGCCCCCGACCTGGGCTGACACCGGCAGCGGATCAGGGCCCGGCCGCGACCAGTTCCTCCACGGAGTCGTGCCGTATCCGGTCCGACGGGATGCCGACGTCCCTGAGGGCGTCCACACCGCTGCGGATCATCCCGGGCGGGCCTGAGAGATAGGCCTCGAACTCGTCCCATGGCCCATAGGCGCGTATCGCGTCCGGCAGTTGCTGGTGCGCCTGCTGGTCGATGATCGCGCGGACCGAGAGCCAGGGATGGCTCTGCTGGAGGCGGAGCATGGTGTCGATGTCGTACAGGTCGTGATCGGTGCGGGCCCCGTAGAAGACCTCGACCGACCGGCGGTCCCCGTGCTCGGCGACGTCTTCGACCAGTGCCTTGATGGGCGCGATGCCCGTGCCACCGCCCACGCAGAGCAGACCGCTCTCGGTGGTGTGGTCCACGGTCATGGCGCCGGCGGGCGGACCGAGCCGGATGATGTCACCGGGGCGGGCCCGGTGCACCAGGGCGTTGGAGACCCACCCCGCCGGGACGGCCTTCACGTGGAACGACAGCAGCCCGTCGGAGCGGGGCGCCGAGGCGAAGGAGTAGTGCCGCCAGATCCGGGGCCACCAGGGCGTCTCCACGCTCGTGTACTGCCCGGCTAGGAAGGGGTACGGCTGGTCGGGCCGGACGGTGATGACCGCGACGTCCGGAGTTCTGAGGTCGTGGGTGACGACCTCGGCATACCACCAGGCCGGGGCACGCAGTTCGTCCCTGGCCGCCGCGTCGATCATCACCTGCGAGATGGTGGTGTACGCCCGGACCCAGGCCGCCTCCATCTCCTCGTTCCAGACCCCGGCGGCGTACTTGCTCAGCGCGCCGATGAGGCATTCGCCGACGGCCGGGTAATGCTCGGCCCGCGTCCCGTACTTACGGTGGCCCCGGCCGAGGTTCTGCAGGTAGTCGACGAGGACGTCGGTGTTGTCGATGTGTTCGGCGGCCGTGAGCAGCGCCTTGAGGAGCCGGTCCCGCTGGGTGTCCATCGCGGGCGGGAACAACGGCCGCAGATCCGGGTAGCGGACGAAGAGCAGGGCGTAGAAGTACGACGTGACCTTCTCGGCCACGGGTGCGACCTCGGCCATGGCACGCCGGATGAGGATGGCGTCCGGAGACGCTTCCACGGCCGGGGCGGAGGCGGTCTGGCTCGGGGGCGTTGCGGGGGCCTGCGGCTGGGCGGGAGCCCGCATCTCGTCGGGGCCGGGTGCGGAGGGAGCTGCGGAGGCGAAGGGCGCCGGTGTGAGCGTCGTGGGCGCGGGACCCGCTGACGAGGCCGCGGCAACGCTCGCAGCCGCGGGCGCCGAGGCGTGCTGTGCGGCCAGAGGGGCGGGCGTGGGTATAGCCGCCGGGGGCTCATGCCCCTGTTCCGGCCCACCGGTGCTCGCGCGCCCGGTCGTCGGCGCGGGCGGCACCGCCGTGCCGTCGGCCGGCGTCTCCGGGGCGGCGGTCGGCCTGCCCACGGGGCGTATCGCGGCAGGGCGGCGCCCCTCCGGTGTACCGGTTTCGCTGTCCGGTGTCGTCGTCGGCTTCTTGCGGGGCGTGAACCAGCCGCCTCCGCCGCCGGAAGTGCCGTTGTCGGCCGACGCGGTGGTCGGAGCGTCCATGGTGTGCCTCGCCTCGAGCATCTTTCGGTCGGTCTGCGCACTTCCCTAATCGGAAGGTGCCTGCTTTCCCCCGTGGACGGTCTGCGTTCCCATCCATGTCGTGGCCAATGCGGCCACATTCAACCCGTATTTCGGCTCCGTACGGACAAGTAGGCAAGAGTGTGACATTGCCCGCAGTGCTCTCACCCGAGCTTCCCACTCGTCTGGACGGCTCAGTCGCGTAACCGGAAACGCGGGTCTTCGATCTCTCCGTCCCATTAGGCTGCATTGCCCTGCGCTCAGCCCGCACGGAACGGGTCACCCGCCCCGAATGCGAACCGGAGTCGACCCTACCGGCCACCGCCGCGCACACAAGTCCCCCCTTCCCTCGTCACGAATGAGGGCACCGCGCGAATCATCGGTACCGGCAACTACTGCACATCGCGCCCGTGTTTCACGTGAAACGTCCGGCGTCTGACCGCTCTCTGTGCGGACGGCTACAACTGGCCAAAAGCTCGTATGAGTCCAGGGAAAGAGGTGGACGTCAGGGGCCCTTGTCGGACAGCCTGACCTGCGTGCCGACTCCTTCCCTTGCCTCTCTGCCCATCCGACGTCTGACGCTCCGCGATCTCGCCGCCTGCGCCGACTTGTCTCAGGACCGGGGGTGGCCACGGGAGGAGCACAAGTGGGGCTTCCTCCTCACAGCCGGGAAGGGCTACGGCATTGATGACCCCGACGGCGGCCTGGTGAGCGCCTGTGTCGTCACCGAGTACGGACCGCACGAGCACCCCGCCCTCGCGGCGATCGGCATGGTCCTGGTCGCCGGCCGGCATGCGCGACAGGGCGTGGGACGCCGGCTGATGCGCCACGTCGTCTCGGAGATGGGCCCCACCCCCCTCACCCTGCACGCGACACCCAACGGCCGCCCCCTCTACGAGGAACTCGGCTTCAAGGTCACCGGGCGAGCGGAGATGGTGCGCGGGCACTTCACTCCGGGCGGACCGGATCCCGCGGTGGCCACCCGTGCCGCGACCGCCGAGGACCTCGCCGCCATCCTCCGGCTCGACGAGCAGGCGTTCGGGACCGACCGCACCCACATCGTCACGCGACTTCCCGCCTTCGCCGACCAGTTGCGCGTGGCCGAGGAGGACGGGCGGATCATCGGGTACACGGCCGCCTGGCCCAACATGGACACCCACGTCGTCGGTCCGCTCATCGCCCGCGATACGGCAGTCGCCCAGGCACTGATCGCCTCCCTCGCGGCCCACACCGACCGCCCTCTGCGCACCGATATCGACGTGCGGCACGAAGAGCTGCTGGCGTGGGTGAAGGAGCGCGGCCTGACGTCCACCGCCTTCAACTCGGTGATGGCGTACGGGATCACCGAGCTGCCCGGCGACTGGACCCGCCGGTTCGCGCCAGTCACGGTCGCGGCGGGCTGAAGGCCCTGGATACGCGGGCTGACGGGCCCTGGATACGACGAAGCCGGCTCCCCGGGGAATGGGGGGAGCCGGCGTCGTCGCATTGCGGTGCCGAGTCAGGCGAGGGCCACCACGGCGGCCGCGGCGAAGGCGTGGTCCTGCTCCGGGGCGCCACCGCCGACGCCGATCGCGCCGATCAAGCGACCGTCACGGTGCACCGGCACGCCACCCGCGATGAACAGCAGCGGCCGGTCGAGCGCGGTCGGCAGCGTGTGGAAGGGACCTCCGGGCTGCACGGCGTCAACGAGGTCGGCGGTGGGCGCGTTCAGCTGGAGAGCCGTGTAGGCCTTACGGGTGCTGGTCTCGCCGGAGATCAGCACGGCACGGTCGTCGCGCCGGAAGGCGAGCAGATAGCCGCCCGCGTCCAGGACGGTGACACTGACGGGCACTCCTGCGGCCTCGGCGGCACGACGGGCGGCGGAGACGAGTGCGTCTGCGTCCTGGGTGGCCAGCGGGACCACGGCTGTGGTGGTGCTCATGAGGGGTTCTCCTAAGGCTTGCGTGTTGGTTCTGGTCTGGCTCTGGGGCGGAGTGGGCCCAGTCGGTCAGTGGTGGACGGCGGTCTGCCGCTCGGCCGGCGCGGCTCCTGTGACGACGGTGCTGGGGGCACCGGCACGGCGTTCCAGAGCGGCCGAGAGGAAGGCAAGGAGCAGGGCGCTCGCCGCCAGGGCGGCACCGACCCAGTTGGGGGCGGTGTAGCCGAGGCCCGCACCGATCACGAGGCCGCCGAGCCAGGCGGAGAGGGCGTTGCCGAGGTTGAAGGCGCCGATGTTCACGGCGGACGCCAGGGTCGGGGCGCCGTGGGCCTGGTCGAGGACCCGCTTCTGGAGCGGCGGGACGGTGGCGAAGCCCAGGGCGCCGATCAGCGCGATGGTGACGGCCGACAGCGGCTTGTCGTGTGCGGTGAGGGTGAACAGCGCCAGGACGACGGCCAGGGCGCCCAGGGAGATGTACAGCATGGGCATCAGGGCGCGGTCGGCGAACTTGCCGCCGACAAGGTTGCCGCCGACCATGCCGAGGCCGAAGAGGACCAGGAGCCAGGTGACGGAGCCGTCGGCGAAGCCGGCGACGTGCGTCATCATCGGCGCGATGTAGGTGATGGCCGCGAAGACACCGCCGAAGCCGAGGACGGTCATCGCCATCGCGAGCAGCACCTGCACGTTCTTGAAGGCGGCCAGCTCGTGCCGCAGGCGCACGCCCTCCGGCTTGGGCATGTCGGGGACGAGCCGGACGATGCCGGCCAGGCCGATGACGCCGAGGGCGGCGACGATGCCGAAGGTCACGCGCCAGCCGACGGACTGACCGACGAGCGTGCCCAGCGGGACGCCGACGACGTTGGCGACGGTCAGCCCGGTGAACATCATCGATATGGCTCCGGCCTTCTTGTCCGGCGCAACCAGCTCGGCCGCGACGACCGCGCCGATACCGAAGAAGGCGCCATGGGCCAGCGAGGCCACGATCCGGCCGATCAGCATGACGGCGAAGGCGGGGGCGAGAGCCGAGAGCAGGTTACCGACGATGAACAGGCCCATCAGCACCATCAGCATCCGCTTGCGGGAGATCTTGGTGCCGAGAACGGTCATCAGCGGGGCGCCGAACATCACACCGAGCGCGTAGCCGGTCACCAGGTACCCGGCGGTGGGGATGGAGACCCCGTAGTCGCCCGCGACCTGGGGCAGCAAGCCCATGATCACGAACTCTGTCGTTCCGATCCCGAAGGCCCCGATCGCGAGGGCCAGAAGCGCGAGAGGCATGGAGGGGTTACCTTCCCAGAAGATTGCAGGAGCGCTTTGCGTGCGTCCACAATAGTTGCACACGCGGGCTACAGGCAAACGACATCAATTGCGATGCTGCTCTATCCTGGGTGTCAGCCGCTCCGGGACGGAGGAAACGCCAATGACAGCGACAGACCCCGCGCTCACCGCGCTCGCCCAGGGCTGGTGCGCCCTTTCCCTGCTGCACGGGAGGATCGAGGGCCACATCGAGCGCGCCCTGCAGGCCAAGCACGACCTGAGCGCGCGGGAGTACTCCCTGCTGGACGTGCTCAGCAGGCAGCACGACGGGGACGGAGGCCATCTGCAGATGAAGCAGGTCGCCGACGCGGTCGTGCTCAGCCAGAGCGCCACCACTCGCCTGGTCACCCGCCTCGAGGACCGCGGGCTCCTGGAGCGCTATCTGTGCCCCACCGACCGCCGGGGCATCTACACGAACGTCACCGACGCGGGTCTCGAGTTGCTGGAGGCGGCACGGCCGACCAATGACGCCGCCCTGCGCAAGGCTCTGGACGAGGCCGCGAAGAACCCCGAGCTGGCCCCACTGGTCCGGGTGGTCGAGACGCTGAAGGCCCCGGTGCCCGCATAGGACGCCTCCGCGCGGGCCATCTCCGCCTAAGGTGCGTCCATGGGAGATCTTGAGATACGTGCCGCCGTCGCCGACGACGTACTGGCGATCGTCGCAATGCTCGCGGACGACCCCCTGGGCGCACAGCGCGAGTCACCGGACGACCTCGTCCCGTACCTGACCGCGCTGGAGCGGCTCAGTGCCGACCCCAACCAGCGTCTGGTCGTGGCGGTCCGGGAGAGCCAGGTCGTCGGCACACTCCAGCTCACGATCATTCCCGGCCTGTCCCGGCGCGGCACGACCAGGTCGATCATCGAGGGCGTACGCATCCACGCCGACGAGCGCGGCAGCGGCCTGGGAACACAGCTCATCGAATGGGCGATCAGCGAATCCCGGGACTCGGGCTGCCAGTTGGTCCAGCTGACCTCCGACACATCCCGCACCGACGCCCACCGCTTCTACGAGCGGCTCGGTTTCACGGCCTCCCACACGGGCTTCAAGCTCCAGCTGTGACCGACGGCGAAGGGCGCTCTGTTTCACGTGAAACAGAGCGCCCTTCGCCGTTCACCGCCTACCCGATCCCACGCCACCCCTCAGGGTCGACCCCACCCGGCACAGGAGCCCCCTCGTCGTACGGCTGACGCGTGAACACGAACGAGCCGAGGTCCAGATGGCTCACGGATCCGTCCGGTCGCCGTACAGCCTTCAGGAGTTCGCCGGCGTAGTAGCCCTCCAGGCCCGTCCACGTGCCGTCACCGTTCGGGCGGAACCGCGAGCGCCGGCCTGCGCCCGACAGCGGCCCCAACGAGACCAGTCCGTCGGCCGTCAGCCGCAGCGCATGGGTGTGCGTCCCCCAGTACCACTGGCCCGTCAGCTCCAGCATCGACGGATCGACATCGCTCAGCGGCTTCCACGAGGAGGGGATGCGCGGTTCCGCCTCGGCGACGATGCGGACCAGGTCGGCGGCAACGGAGAACAGCAGCGGGCCCGAGGTGCAGTTGGCCAGGACGACCGCAGCCACGTCCTCCTCGACACCGATCATGAGGCATGCGAGGAAGCCGGGCAGCGAACCGGTGTGTCCGACGAGGGACCGCCCGTTCCGCCGCCGGATCTCCATCCCCAGGCAGTAGGCGTAGCCGCTCGCCACGTCCGCCGCGTCGTGGGGCGCTGCCGGTGTCCTCATCTCCCGCAGCGACTCGGCGCTCAGCACCCGCTCGTCGCCGTTGACCAGGAAGGCCGCGAAGCGCGCCAAGTCACCCGTGGTCGACCACAGTTGCCCCGCCGGGGCCATGCGCCCCAGATTCTCGGTGGGCTCCGGCAGCATCACGTCGGCCCAGGGATGCACCGCCCAGCCACCCGCATGCGGCGCCTGAGGACGCACGCTCGTGCGGTGCAAGTCCAGAGGTTCGAGCACTTCGCGCCGAAGGACATCCTCCCAGGAGGCGCCGCGCAGCTTCTCGATGAGCGCGCCGAGCAGCGCGTAGCCCGGGTTCGAGTAGTGGAACCGACGTCCGGGCGGCCACAGCACGGGCCGCTCGCCCAGCACATCGGCGATTTCGGGCCGCAGCGATCCGGGGCTCCGCTCCCACCACGGCCCCGGCGTCTCGGCCGCCAGCCCTCCGGCGTGCGCGAGCAGTTCGGCGACGGTCGCCTCCCCCACGCCGGTGCCCGGCAGATGCTTCTCCAACGGATCCCCGAGGTCCAGTGCGCCCTCGTCACGCAGTCGCAGGACGAGAACCGCGGTGAAGGTCTTGGTGATCGAGCCGATCCGGTACTGCACGTTCTCGTCGGGCGCCTGCCCCTCCACCGAGGTCCGCGCACCCGTCCACACCGGCTTCCCGTCCCGCACGACGGCCGCGACGAGCGACGGCGCCCGTCCTTCGGCCTGGGCGACGGCGATCCGGTGCAGCAGTGCGCGACGTGTGGCGGGAAGCAGTTCTTCCTGAGATGTCGTCATGGGGCCCAGTCCACCCGCCCCGGCCTCGCCGCGTCGAGCACATTCCGGGCTGGCGTCGCTGGACGCCGGTCAGGTCAGGTCTGCGCCATGTCGACGAACCGTGAGTAGTGGCCCTGGAAGGCGACCGTGATCGTCGCCGTCGGGCCGTTTCGGTGCTTGGCCACGATCAGGTCGGCCTCGCCCGCGCGCGGCGACTCCTTCTCGTAGGCGTCCTCGCGGTGCAGCAGGATGACCATGTCGGCGTCCTGCTCGATGGAGCCGGACTCACGCAGGTCGGAGACCATCGGCTTCTTGTCCGTGCGCTGCTCGGGACCACGGTTCAGCTGGGAGAGCGCGATGACCGGGATCTCCAGCTCCTTGGCGAGGAGCTTGAGGTTACGGGACATGTCCGAGACCTCCTGCTGACGGTTCTCGGCACGCTTGGACCCACCGGACTGCATCAGCTGGAGGTAGTCGATGACGACCAGCCTGATGTCGTTGCGCTGCTTCAGGCGGCGACACTTGGCGCGGATCTCCATCATCGACAGGTTGGGCGAGTCGTCGATGAAGAGCGGTGCGGCCGAGACGTCCGGCATGCGCCGGGCCAAGCGTGTCCAGTCCTCGTCGGTCATCGTGCCGGAACGCATGTGGTGCAGAGCGACACGGGCCTCGGCGGACAGCAGACGCATCGCGATCTCGTTGCGGCCCATTTCGAGGGAGAAGATGACGCTCGGCAGGTTGTTCTTGATCGACGCGGCCCGGGCGAAGTCCAGCGCGAGCGTGGACTTACCCATGGCGGGACGCGCGGCGATGACGATCATCTGGCCCGGGTGCAGTCCGTTGGTGAGCGAGTCGAAGTCCGTGAACCCGGTGGGCACGCCGGTCATCTCACCGCTGCGTGAGCCGATCGCCTCGATCTCGTCGAGCGCGCCTTCCATGATGTCGCCGAGCGGCAGGTAGTCCTCGCTGGTGCGCTGCTCGGTGACCGCGTAGACCTCTGCCTGGGCGCGGTTGACGATCTCGTCGACGTCGTCGTCGGCCGCGTATCCCATCTGGGTGATGCGCGTACCGGCCTCGACCAGGCGCCGCAGCACGGCACGTTCGTGGACGATCTCCGCGTAGTAGGCGGCGTTCGCCGCTGTGGGCACCGTCTGGACGAGGGTGTGCAGATACGACGCCCCGCCGACCTTGTTGATCTCACCGCGCTTGGTGAGCTCGGCGGCGATGGTGATGGGGTCGGCCGGCTCGCCCTTGGCATAGACGTCGAGGACGGCCTGGTAGATCGTCTCGTGGGCCGGCTTGTAGAAGTCGTGGCCCTTGAGGATCTCGACGACGTCGGCGATGGCGTCCTTGGACAGCAGCATGCCGCCGAGGACGGACTGCTCGGCCTCGATGTCCTGCGGCGGCACCCGTTCGAACGACGTGCTTCCGCCGCCGTCCCATTCGCCGTTGTCCCTGCCGCGCTCGTGCTGCTCGTCGCGGCCCCGAGCGCTGTCACCCCGCCGGCGGGAGGAGGGCAGACGATCACTGGGCCCGCTGTCGGCCCACGGGTCGTCCAAGGGCTCGGAAATGCTCACCGAGCCACCTCCTCCCGTCCGCCGCAGCAGACCTCGCCGTGCCCCTCTTTTCTACGGCACGGCACTGACAAATGAGAGGCCCAACTCCGGTTACTGGACGCCGGTTTTGTGACGGTTTGAAAACCGGCGGACGGAGCGGGCGCCGGACTACCGTAGGCCCGTCGGCACCGTCAGCCAATCTGGTTATCCACAGGCCATGTGGACGACGGCCCAGATGCTGTGGAGAACTCGGCGAAACCTGTGCACGACCCGGTGGACAGGCCTGTGAACAAGCATCGACCCGTCACAGACAAGCCGCCCTGACCTGCGACTTTGCCATCCACGGGCTGTGCAGAAGAAAAACTTCCCCAACCGGCCCAAGATCGCTTCGAATGGTGCACAGCAGTGCGCACCCCTGGACGAATGGTAAGGGTCACAAAAGCTTTGCATCTCTTACCTGTGGACGATTAGATTGGTGCACATGACACAGGCCCCCGCGCACCCTCGAGCCGGCCGGAGACAGCACGACCGAGAGATCGTCGCACTCGCCGTGCCGGCCTTCGGCGCGCTGGTCGCCGAGCCCCTCTTCCTCATGACCGACACCGCCATCGTCGGCCATCTGGGCACAGCCCAACTTGCCGGTCTCGGCGTCGCCTCGGCCCTGCTGATGACCTCCGTCAGCGTCTTCGTCTTCCTCGCCTACGCCACGACGGCGGCGGTCGCCCGTCGCGTCGGCGCGGGTGATCTCCCGGCCGCCATCCGCCAGGGCATGGACGGCATCTGGCTGGCTCTGCTCCTCGGCGCCAGCGTCGTCGCCGTCGCCCTACCGACAGCGCCCCACCTCGTGGACCTCTTCGGCACCTCGGATGCGGCAGCCCCCTATGCGATCACTTATCTGCGCATCTCCGTGCTCGGCATACCGGCGATGCTCGTCGTCCTCGCCGCGACGGGTCTCCTGCGGGGCCTGCAGGACACCAAGACCCCGCTCTACGTCGCCGTCATCGGCTTCGTGGCCAACGGCGCCCTCAACGCGGGGCTCGTGTACGGGGCAGGGCTGGGGATCGCCGGCTCCGCCTGGGGCACAGTCATCGCCCAGTGCGGCATGGCCGCGGTCTACCTCGTGGTGGTTCTGCGTGGTGCGCGGAAGCATGGCGCCTCACTGCGCCCGGACGCCGCCGGGATCAGGGCCTCCGCTCAGGCCGGTGTGCCCCTGCTGGTCCGCACCCTCTCCCTGCGGGCGATCCTGATGATCGCGACGGCGGTGGCCGCTCGACTAGGAGATGCCGACATCGCCGCCCACCAGATCATTCTGTCCCTGTGGAATCTGCTCGCCTTCGCCCTCGACGCCATCGCCATCGCCGGGCAGGCCATCATCGGGCGCTACCTCGGAGCCGGTGACACACAGGGCGCACGCGCCGCATGTCGTCGCATGGTGGAGTGGGGCATCGCCGTCGGGGTCGTCCTCGGCGTCCTGGTCGTCCTCACCCGACCGGCGTTCCTGCCCCTGTTCACCGGTGACTCGGCGGTCAAGGACGCGGCTCTGCCCGCCCTGGTCATCGTCGCCCTCTCACAGCCGATCTCCGGAATCGTCTTCGTCCTGGACGGGGTCTTGATGGGCGCCGGCGACGGTCCCTACCTCGCCTGGGCGATGGTGATCACCCTGGCGGTCTTTACCCCGGTCGCTCTGCTGGTTCCAGTACTGGGCGGTGGACTCACCGCCCTGTGGGCCACCATGACGCTGATGATGACCATGCGGATGCTGACCCTGTGGCTCCGGAGCCGTTCTGGCCGCTGGATGGTCACGGGCGCGACCCGCTGACGACCGGGCTCTGCCGACGGACTGTTTCACGTGAAACACGGTGTTTCACGTGAAACCAGATACTGCGTATCCAGAGCCGCACGTCGTCTCCGGGCATGACGAGATGCGACCGGAAACGACGATGGGGCCGCACCCCGAAGGGTGCGGCCCCATCGCTCACTGCATCAGCGAGCGCGGCACTCAGGCCGCGACGACCTCGATGCTGACCTTGGCGTCAACCTCGGGGTGCAGACGCACAGACGTCTGGTGAGCGCCCAGCGACTTGATCGGCGAACCGACCTCGATGCGGCGCTTGTCGACCTCGGGGCCACCGGCAGCCTTGATCGCCGAGGCGATGTCGGCCGGGGTGACGGAACCGAAGAGGCGACCGGCGTCGCCGGCACGGACGGCCAGGCGGACCTTGACGCCCTCGAGCTGGGCCTTCACCTGGTTGGCCTGCTCGATGGTCTGGATCTCGTGGATCTTGCGAGCACGACGGATCTGCTCGACGTCCTTCTCGCCGCCCTTGGTCCAGCGGATAGCGAACTTCCGCGGGATCAGGTAGTTGCGAGCGTAACCGTCCTTGACGTCGACGACGTCGCCCGCGGCGCCGAGGCCGGAGACCTCGTGGGTGAGGATGATCTTCATGTGTCGGTCACCCTTCCCTTATCGCGCGGTGGAGGTGTAGGGCAGCAGCGCCATCTCACGGCTGTTCTTCACGGCCGTGGCGACGTCACGCTGGTGCTGCGTGCAGTTGCCGGTCACGCGGCGGGCACGGATCTTGCCGCGGTCGGAAATGAACTTCCGCAGCATGTTCGTGTCCTTGTAGTCCACGTACGTGACCTTGTCCTTGCAGAATGCGCAGACCTTCTTCTTCGGCTTGCGCACAGGCGGCTTCGCCATGGTGATTCTCCTGTGTGATCAAGAAGTTTGGGTACGAACCCGCCCTAGAAGGGGGGCTCGTCCGAGTAGCCGCCGCCACCGCCGCCGCCGGAGTTTCCACCCCAGCCGCCGCCACCGCCCTGGTTGCCACCGGCGGGAGCGCCGGTCGCCCACGGGTCGTCAGCGGGAGCGCCGCCGCCCTGCTGGCCGCCACCGGGGCCGCCGCCCCAGCCGCCGCCACCCTGGCCGCCGCCACCACCGCTGCCGCCGCCGTAGCCGCCCTGGCCACCGCGGCCGGTGGTCTTGGTGACCTTGGCCGTGGCGTTGCGCAGGCTGGCGCCGACTTCCTCGACGTCCAGCTCGTAGACCGTGCGCTTGACGCCCTCGCGGTCCTCGTAGGACCGCTGCTTCAGCCGGCCCTGCACGATGACGCGCATGCCTCGCTGGAGCGACTCGGCGACGTTCTCAGCCGCCTGACGCCAGACCGAGCAGGTCAGGAAGAGGCTCTCGCCGTCCTTCCACTCGTTCGTCTGGCGGTCGAAGGTGCGGGGAGTGGACGCGACACGGAACTTCGCGACGGCCGCACCGGAGGGGGTGAAGCGCAGCTCGGGGTCGTCGACAAGATTGCCGACCACCGTGATGACGGTCTCGCCTGCCATGGGGAACCTCTCGGCGGGTTTGCTGCTGGCTGCTTGTGCTGCTACTCGAATCCCGGGATCAGCTGAGCGGGAGAGCTCAGTGGGTCTCGGGGCGGAGGACCTTGGTCCGGAGGACCGACTCGTTCAGGTTCATCTGGCGGTCGAGCTCCTTGACGACCGCAGGCTCGGCCTGCAGGTCGATGACCGAGTAGATGCCCTCAGGCTTCTTCTTGATCTCGTACGCGAGACGACGACGGCCCCAGGTGTCGACCTTCTCGACCTTTCCGCCGCCGTCACGGACGACAGAGAGGAAGTTCTCGATCAACGGAGAGACAGCGCGCTCCTCGACCTCGGGGTCGAGGATGACCATCACCTCGTAGTGACGCATGTGGAACCCACCTCCTTTGGACTCAGCGGCCACGGTCGATCCGTGGCAGGAGGGTTGTGATGCGTATCCGACGGTATCGGCCACCACTGACAGTCGGGGCTTCTCTCGAGAACCCCTTGCCGTGACATGGGCAGACACCGGTGCGGACGGTACAGAGTACCCGCACAGCGGCTTGCGGTTGAAATCCGGCGGCGAGGGCAGCCAATCTGTACACATCGGGTGTGTATGGCGCTACGATGCGCCGACTTTCGCAGGAGGTGCCCTATGGCACAAGCATTGCGACCCAACACCGCCGGCGGCCTCTTCGCCACGGACGGCAAGCCCCACCCCCTCCAGGACACCCTGCTCGCGGTGACCCTGGTGCTGGGCATCACGTCGTTCGTCACGGCACTCGTCGACGATGACCTGTACCTACTCAGCTCCTGGACCGGCCTGGTGGGCATTCTCACCGGCGCGTACGGCCAGTGGATCTCGGAGACGACCCGTGAGCGCTTCGGCCTGATCCTCGGCCTGGGAGCCTCGGCTGTGGGGTTCTTCCTGGGCATGGCGCACGGCGGGTTGTTCGGCTGACTCATCGACTGACGTCAGGCACACCCCACCTGAACATCGTGTGACGCCCCGGCCGCCCACGGGCCGGGGCGAAGGTTCCGTACGCCCAACCGGCGCGCTCCCAAGGCGCAGTAGGCTTCGCGCGAGAGCCGGAGCCCCTGAACCCATGGGGACACACCAGCCCGAGGAGCGCCCCGAAATGAGCCTGACCCTGAGGACCATCAGCCGCGAGCAGCATCTGGCCTACATCCAGAGCCTGCCCTCGGCGAGCCACATGCAGGTCCCGGCCTGGGCTGACGTCAAGGCGGAGTGGCGCTCCGAGCACCTCGGATGGTTCGACGGCCGGACCGGCGAGCTCGTCGGTGCCGGCCTGGTCCTCTACCGGCAGCTCCCCAAGATCAAGCGCTACCTCGCGTACCTGCCCGAGGGCCCGGTCATCAACTGGTTCTCGCCGAATCTGCAGGAATGGATCGAGCCGATGCTGGCTCACCTGAAGCAGCAGGGCGCCTTCTCCGTGAAGATGGGTCCGCCGGTGATCATCCGGCGCTGGGAGGCCGCCTCGATCAAGGCCGGCATCCAGAACCCGGACGTCAAGCGCCTGCGCGACATCGAGGCCGACCACATCGAGCCGCGTGCCTTCGAGGTCGCCGACAAGCTGCGCCGCATGGGCTGGCAGCAGGGCGAGGACGGCGGCGCCGGCTTCGGCGACGTCCAGCCCCGGTACGTCTACCAGGTGCCGCTGGCCAACCGCTCCCTGGAAGAGGTCCACAAGAACTTCAACCAGCTGTGGCGCCGCAACATCAAGAAGGCCGAGAAGGCCGGCGTCGAGGTCGTCCAGGGCGGCTACCAGGACCTCGAGGAATGGCAGCGGCTGTACGAGATCACTGCCGTGCGCGACCACTTCCGGCCGCGCCCGCTGTCGTACTTCCAGCGCATGTGGACGGCCCTCAACACCGAGGACCCCAACCGCATGCGGCTGTACTTCGCCCGGCACAACGGCGTGAACCTGTCGGCGGCGACGATGCTGATCGTCGGCGGCCACGTCTGGTACTCCTACGGCGCCTCCGACAACATCGGCCGTGAGGTGCGGCCCTCGAACGCGATGCAGTGGCGGATGCTGCGCGATGCCTACGCGCTCGGCGCCACCGTCTACGACCTGCGCGGCATCTCCGACTCGCTGGACGAGACCGACCACCTCTTCGGCCTGATCCAGTTCAAGGTGGGTACGGGCGGCCAGGCGGCCGAATACCTCGGCGAGTGGGACTTCCCGCTGAACAAGCTGCTGCACAAGGCGCTCGACATCTACATGTCGCGCCGCTGACCCCGCACCCACCCCTCATCCCGCACCCCTGACAGCCACGAGAAAGGTTCCAGGTCCGGCCATGGCGCTCACGCTCTACGTCGACACCGCGCGCTGGCGTGCGCACCACAAGCACGTGCAGGATCAGTTCCCTGGGCTCGTCCCGGTCTGCAAGGGCAATGGTTACGGCTTCGGGCACGAGCGGCTGGCGGAGGAGGCCACCCGGCTGGGCTCGGACATCCTCGCTGTCGGCACGACGTACGAGGCCGCGCGCATCAAGGACTTCTTCGGCGGCGACCTGCTGGTGCTGACGCCGTACCGGCGCGGTGAGGAGCCGGTGCCGCTGCCGGACCGGGTCATCCGCTCGGTCTCGTCGATAGACGGCGTCTACGGCCTGGTCGGTGCCCGCGTGGTGATCGAGGTGATGTCCTCGATGAAGCGGCACGGCATCAGCGAGCAGGATCTCGCCCAGCTGCACGCCGCCATCGAGAACGTCCGGCTGGAGGGCTTCGCCATCCACCTGCCGCTGGACCGCACCGACGGCTCGGACGCGGTCGAGGAGGTCATCGGCTGGATGGACCGGCTGCGCGCGGCCCGGCTGCCCCTGCACACCATGTTCGTCAGCCACCTCAAGGCAGATGAACTCGCCCGTCTCCAGCAGCAGTTCCCGCAGACCCGGTTCCGTGCCCGCATCGGCACGCGGCTGTGGCTGGGGGACCACGAGGCCACCGAGTACCGCGGCGCGGTCCTGGACGTCACGCGTGTCGCCAAGGGCGAGCGTTTCGGCTACCGGCAGCAGAAGGCGGCCTCCGACGGCTTCCTGGTGGTCGTGGCGGGCGGTACGTCGCACGGGGTGGGTCTGGAGGCCCCCAAGGCGCTGCACGGCGTCATGCCGCGCGCCAAGGGTGTCGCCCGCGCCGGCCTCGCGACGGTCAACCGGAACCTTTCGCCGTTCGTCTGGGGCGGCAAGCAGCGCTGGTTCGCCGAGCCGCCGCACATGCAGGTCTCGATCCTGTTCGTGCCCTCGGACGCGCCGGAGCCGAAGGTCGGCGAGGAGCTGGTGGCCCATCTGCGGCACACCACCACACAGTTCGACCGGATCATGGACCGCTGACCGGCGCGGTGCGCTGAGACAGCACAGCTCGGCAAGAAGGCCGTACACGGCTTCCCGTGTACGGCCTTCTTGCTGTACGGCCTATCCCAGTACGGCCTTTCGCACCGTTCGCTCAGAGCGAACCGTCGGTCGCGTCGCGTTTGCCCCACTGGACCTGCGCCCCGTCGAACCGAGCGGTCGTGGGCCGCGAGGGACGGGCCGCCGGGCCGAGAACGAAGACGTCCTCGGCGCCGTCGAGCACTCCGCCCGAGGGATCGTCGTCGCCGGACCGGCGCACCGGATCCCGTTCCGGCATGAGGATGTCGCGCACGATCATGGCGCACAGGTACAGCGTCCCCAGCAGATGCAGAGCGATGGCCCAGTGGTAGCCGTCGGCCGGCAGGCCCTTGTGGGCCTCTCCGCTGGTCGTGTACGCGAGGTACAGCCAGATGCCCAGGAAGTACGCCACCTCGCAGGCCTGCCAGATCAGGAAGTCACGCCACTTCGGCCGGGCGAGGGCGGCCAGCGGCACCAGCCACAGGACGTACTGCGGCGAGTAGACCTTGTTGGTAAGGATGAACGCCGCGACGATCAGGAAGGCGAGCTGGGCGAACCGCGGGCGGCGCGGGGCGGTCAGGGCGAGCGCCGCGACAGCCGCGCAGCACACCAGCATCAGCAGCGTGGCGAGCATGTTGACGGTGTCGATGCTGAGCGGGTCGTCCGAGTTCTGGGCCATGATCAGCCAGAAGGAGCCGAAGTCGACGCCCCGTTCCTGGCTGAACGTGTAGAACTTCGACCAGCCCTCGAACGCGAAGAGCATCACCGGCCCGTTCACAACCACCCAGGCGACGATCGCGCCGCCCAGAGCCGTCCCGAAGGCACGCCACTTGCCCGCGCGCCAGCACAGCACCAGCAGGGGCCCGAGGATCAGGAAGGGATAGAGCTTGGCGGCCGTGGCGAGCCCCAGCAGCACGCCGAAGGCGAGGGGGCGACCGCGTGACCACATCAGCATCGCCACGGCCGTCAGAGCGACCGCCAGCAGATCCCAGTTGATGGTCGCCGTCAGCGCGAAGGCGGGCGCCAGGGCCACCAGCAGGCCGTCCCAGGGGCGCCGGGCATGGGTACGGGTCACGCAGACGGCGATGACCGACGCGCACACCATGAGCATCCCGGCGTTGACCATCCAGTACCACTGCTCCTGGTACTGGATGGTGCCGCTCCCCGGCGTGAGCCAGGAGGCGACCTCCATGAAGACACCGGTCAGAACCGGGTACTCCAGGTACTGCATGTCGCCGGGGAGCCGGTCGAAGTACGGCACCAGCCCGTCGGCGAAGCCTCGCCCCTGATAGAGGTGCGGGATGTCCGAGTAGCACGCGTGCGTGTACTGGGAACTGGCACCGAAGAACCAGGCTCCGTTGAAGCAGGGCGCCTTCTGGACCAGGCCTAGAGCGAACATGCCGATCGCCACCAGCGCGATCACCCGCACGGGAGTCCACCGGGACGCCCCGAGCAGGGCACGTCGCCCCAGCGGGCCGCCGATCAGCTCGCTGCCGGCCGCGGCGACCTTGTCCTCCTTGGTCGGCCGCACCGGGTCCGGTTCGTGGACGCTCGATTGCGTCGATTCTGCACTGGGCATGCCGCACATCCTGCCGTACGTCTCTATCAATACGCCGAGGGCCGCCGTACCCGGGTGGGTACGGCGGCCCTTGTTTCACGTGAAACGGATTCGCGTTTCACGTGAAACACCCAAGCCGGGCGATCGGTCGGCTATCCCTCAGGGCCTCCGAAGATGCCTCCGTTGCCGTTTCCTCTGGTGTTGCCGCCGTCCTCGCTCGTATCCGTTGGCGAGGGCGAGTTGCTCGGCTCTCCGCCCGTTCCGCCGTTCTCCGTTCCACCGTCTTCCTCATCGCAGCCGAAGAAGCCGCAGGTGTCACTGGGCGAGGGCGACGGCAACGACGGCGTCTCGCTGGGCGTGGCGCTCGGGGACTCGGTCGCGGTCTCGCTGGGCTCCACGCTGGGAGTCGGCGTCGGCGTCGGAGCGCCCACCGCGTCCTGGATGTCGCCGATCTTCTCGGGCTCCGGGAAGCCGAGGTCGGGCTTGCCCTTCAGCGCGGCCTTCATGTACTCGGTCCACACCAGCGTGGGGACGTCACCACCGTGGATGGACACCTCGCCCGCCGTGCCGTTCATGGAGAGCAGCTTGGCGCTCTTGGGGTCCTCACGGAACATCGCGACCGAGGTCGACAGCTGCTGGGTGTAGCCGACGAACCAGGCCGACTTGTTCTCGTCCGTCGTACCGGTCTTGCCGGCCGCCGTACGGCCCAGGGACAGCGCGTTCTTGCCCGTACCGTTCTGGATGACGTTCTCCAGAACGTTCGTGACGTTGTTCGCCACGTTCTCGGACATCGCCTGCGTGATCCTCGGCTTCTCGAAGCCGGGGACCTCGTCCCCGTTGAACTTGACGCTCGTCACCGAGTACGGAGCGGCCTGCTTGCCGGCGGCGGCGAACGTCGCGTAGGAGTCGGCCATGCGGATGGCGCTGGGAGTCGACGTGCCGAGCGCGAACGACGCGTTGAGACCGGCGAAGCTGCTGTCCAGGATGCCGGCCTTCTCGGCCAGGTCGGCCACGTTCTTCATCCCCACGTCCATGCCGAGCTGCACGAACGGGGTGTTGACGGACTGTTCCATCGCCTTGCGCAGGGAGATGTATCCCCATGGGCGATCGCTCTCGTTCTCCTGGAAGAAGGGCGTGTTGTCCTTCTTCATGACGTAGGAGCCGTCGTTGTTCCTGATCTTGAGATGGTCGTTGCCGTTGTACTTGCTCAACGGCGAGAGGCCGACTCCGTCGCTCCGGTAGGTGCCGTGCTCCATCGCGGCGGCGAGCACGAACGGCTTCCACGTCGAACCGACGGGGACACCCGAGGTGTCCGCGTTGTTGTTGAAGTGGCCGTTCTCGTAGCCCGCGCCACCGTAGAGCGCGACGATCGCGCCGTCCTTGGGCTTCACCGACGCCGCACCGAACTGGACGTGCTTGTCCAGCTCGCGCTTGTCCGGGTCGAGCTTCTCCTTCTCGACCTTCTTGACGGCCTTGGTCAGCGCTTCGACCTTGGACTTCTCGAAGGTTGTCTTGATCTGGTAGCCGCCCTGGTCGAACTGCTTCTCCGTGATGTTGGAGTGGTTCAGGACGTACTTCTTGGCCGTGTCCGCCAGGTAGCCGATCTGGCCGCTCATACCCTTGGCCGCTTTGCGGTCATCGGGCGTGGGGTACCTGCTGATCGCCTTCTGGTAGTCGACGTCGGAGAGCTTCTTGTCGTTGTGCATCTGCTGGAGGATCCAGCCCCAGCGGTCCTTGGAGCGCTTGAGGTTGGCGTCCTTGCTCGCCGAGGAGTCGAGGCTCTCGTTACCCGCGGGGTCGTAGTACGTCGGACCCTTGAGCAGGGCTGCGAGGAAGGCGCACTCGCTCGGCTCGAGCTCGACCGCGTCCTTGCCGTAGTACGTCTGGGCGGCGGCCTGGATGCCGTACGCACCACGGCCGTAGTACGAGGTGTTGAGGTACCCCTGGAGGATCTCGTCCTTGGTGAGCTTGGTGCCCACCTTGATCGAGATGAACATTTCCTTGAACTTACGGGTGACCGTCTGGTCCTGGCTCAGGTAGGTGTTCTTGACGAACTGCTGGGTGATCGTCGAACCACCCTGCGTGTCGCCGCCCCGGGCCATGTTCGCCAGAGCCCGGGCGATACCCATGGGGTCGACGCCCGAGTCCTGGTAGAAGCTCTTGTTCTCGGCCGAGATCACGGCCTGCTGCATGGCCTTGGGGATCTTGTCGATCGTGACGTTCTGTCGGTTCTGGCCACTGCCGGTCGCGATCATCTGCTGGCCGTTGGACCAGTAATAGACGTTGTTCTGCGACAGCGCCGCGGCGTTCTCCTCATTGGGGACGCCGACCATGGCGTACCCGATGCCCGCCACGGCCACCAGGCTTCCGAAGAAGCCGATGCACAGTCCGGAGACGAGCCTCCAGGACGGCATCCAGCGTTGCCAGCCGTACTTGCCGGCCCGCGGATAGTCGATCAGCCGCTTCTTGTCGTACATGACCGCGCGGCCTGCGCCCCGCCCGGGCCCGTTCGGCCCGCCGGGCGCGGCGCGCCGGCCGCCACGTGTCGGTTCGGCCGCTCTGCGGCGGCCGCCCCCACTTCTCTGCGCCGCACGCCGGGCCTCCGCACGGCCGCCGTACTGGCGCTCCTCACCCCCCGAGTCGTAGGAGTCCGACCCATAGGAGTCGGACGGAGACCCGGTGGCGCCTCGCGGTGCCGCGCGGCGGCCGGAGGACGGGCCGGACTGGCCGCGTCGGGTCGCGGCACGTCCGCCTCCCTGCGGCTGCGGCGGTTTGCGACGGTGCTCGCTCATCGAACGACTACTCCTCGGGCAGGCGCACCCCTGCGCGCCTGGAAACGGCAGCTTGTTTCCGGTCCCCCCGAAGTACGGATGCGGTCGGCTCCGCATTCATCGGTCCCGCATGCACCCGTACTACACCGAAGACGAGGACGCCCTCAGGCGTCCCACGGTTCCCGGTGATGTGCATGGCGCACAGACTACGCACCACCAAAACCTGCCGAGGACCGAAGTTCACCTCAAATCAGGCAACTCGCGTCCGACGAATCGGTGATGTGACCCCGGTCACCACACCCCCTCTTGTCGCATCCGTAAGGCCGTTCTATCGTCGTGATGTATCGAGTCGATACATCAGCTCGACACATCGCACCGAGACATGGGTACCGCGGGAGAGAGAGGAGGCGACGATGAGCCGGCGTTCCGGGATCCTCGAGTTCGCCGTACTCGGCCTGCTACGCGAATCTCCGATGCACGGCTATGAGCTGCGCAAACGACTCAACACATCACTGGGTGTGTTCCGTGCGTTCAGCTACGGGACGCTGTATCCCTGCCTCAAGACGCTGGTCGCCAACGGCTGGTTGATCGAGGAGCCGGGGAACACCACCGAGGACGCCCTTGGAGCCCCCCTCACGGGGCGGCGCGCCAAGATCGTCTACAGGTTGACGGCGGAGGGCAAGGAGCACTTCGAACAGTTGCTCTCGCAGACCGGGCCCGACGCGTACGAGGACGAGCACTTCGCCGCTCGTTTCGCCTTCTTCGGACAAACCTCACGCGATGTACGCATGCGCGTACTGGAAGGCCGCCGCAGCCGGCTGGAGGAGCGCCTCGAGAAGATGCGCCTCTCCCTGGCCCGGACCCGGGAACGTCTCGACGATTACACGCTTGAGCTTCAGCGCCACGGGATGGAGTCCGTGGAGCGCGAGGTGCGCTGGCTGAACGAGCTCATCGAGAGCGAGCGGGCGGGGCGGGACCTCAACGGTTCCTCCTCCGGGGAGCCCGCTTCGCGTGACACCACATCTGGAGCGTCGGGCGGCCTGCCCCGGCCGGGGGGCGACCCCCGTCCGGATACGCCCGACGACACCGCCACGTGAGAGCCCTTTGACGGGCCTCACTCATACACACAGGGAGCAACCGGAATGGGTTCGGTTCGCGTAGCCATCGTCGGCGTGGGCAACTGCGCCGCCTCGCTGGTACAGGGAGTCGAGTACTACAAGGACGCCGACCCGGCGTCCAAGGTGCCGGGCCTGATGCACGTCCAGTTCGGCGACTACCACGTCCGCGACGTCGAGTTCGTCGCCGCGTTCGACGTGGACGCCAAGAAGGTCGGTCTCGACCTCGCGGACGCCATCGGCGCCTCCGAGAACAACACCATCAAGATCTGCGACGTGCCCAGCACCGGCGTGACGGTCCAGCGCGGTCACACCCTCGACGGCCTCGGCCGGTACTACCGCGAGACGATCGAGGAGTCCGCCGAGGAGCCGGTCGACGTCGTCCAGGTCCTCAAGGACAAGCAGATCGATGTCCTCGTCTGCTACCTGCCCGTCGGCTCCGAGGACGCGGCGAAGTTCTACGCCCAGTGCGCCATCGACGCCAAGGTCGCCTTCGTCAACGCCCTTCCGGTCTTCATCGCCGGCACCAAGGAGTGGGCGGACAAGTTCACCGAGGCGGGCGTCCCGATCGTCGGCGACGACATCAAGTCCCAGGTCGGCGCCACCATCACGCACCGCGTCATGGCGAAGCTGTTCGAGGACCGGGGCGTCGTCCTGGACCGCACGATGCAGCTGAACGTCGGCGGCAACATGGACTTCAAGAACATGCTCGAGCGCGACCGCCTCGAGTCTAAGAAGATCTCCAAGACGCAGGCCGTCACCTCCCAGATCCGCGACCGCGAACTGGGCGAGGGCAACGTCCACATCGGCCCGTCCGACTACGTCGCCTGGCTGGACGACCGCAAGTGGGCCTATGTCCGCCTCGAGGGCCGCGCCTTCGGTGACGTCCCGCTGAACCTGGAGTACAAGCTCGAGGTCTGGGACTCCCCGAACTCCGCCGGCGTCATCATCGACGCCCTGCGCGCCGCGAAGATCGCCAAGGACCGCGGCATCGGCGGCCCGATCCTGTCGGCCTCCAGCTACTTCATGAAGTCCCCACCGGTCCAGTACTTCGACGACGAGGCCCGCGAGAACGTCGAGAAGTTCATCAAGGGTGAGGTCGAGCGCTGACGCGCCGCAACGAGTCGCTCCTGCCAGGGCTGTGAGGGTCCCCGGGTCGTACGACCCGGGGACCCTCCCCGTATGTGAGGCTGTGCCCCATGGCCGTCGTCCGTGACCTGCGCGTCCTGTTGCGCTTCCAGGGCTTCCGGCGTCTGCTCGCCGTGCGCCTGCTCTCCCAGGGCGCCGACGGCGTGTACCAGGTCGCGCTCGCCGCGTACGTCGTCTTCTCCCCGGAGAGGCAGACCTCGGCCGCGGCGGTCGCCTCCGCGATGGCGGTGCTACTGCTCCCGTACTCCCTCGTCGGCCCCTTCGCCGGTGTCCTGCTGGACCGCTGGCGGCGCCGCCAGGTCCTGCTCCACGGCAGTCTGCTGCGTGCCCTGCTGGCCTCGGCGACGGCCTTGCTGATACTCAGCCCGGCCCCCGACTGGCTCTTCTACGTCTCCGCCCTGTGCGTCACCGCGGTCAACCGTTTCGTTCTCGCGGGTCTCTCCGCCGCCCTGCCGCGCGTGGTCGACGCGGAGCGCCTGGTCATCGCCAACTCCCTCTCCCCGACCGCCGGAACGCTGGCCGCAACCGCGGGCGGCGGCCTCGCCTTCGCCGTCCGCCTGGTGGTGGCGGACTCCGACGCCGCCGTGGTGCTCGTGGCAGCGGGGCTGTATCTGTGCGCGGCCGTGGCATCGCTGAGCATGGCGCGGGAACTTCTCGGCCCCGACCGGACCTTGGTGCGCGAGCGGCTCGGGTCCGCCCTCACGGGCACCGCGCGCGACCTGGTGGCCGGCGTACGGCATCTGGCCGCGCCGGAGCGCAGGGAGGCCGCCTGGGCGCTCGCGGCGATGGCGATGATGCGGTTCTGCTACGGCGCTCTGCTGGTCATGCTCCTGATGCTCTGCCGGTACGCGCTCGCCTCGACCACGGACGACGGACTCGCCCTGCTGGGACTGGCGTTGGGTGTCTCCGGCGCGGGTTTCTTCGCGGCGGCCGTGGTGACGCCCTGGGCCGCGGGGCGGATGGGGCCGGGCCGTTGGATCGTCGTGTGCGCGGGGGCCGCCGCACTGCTGGAGCCCGCGCTGGGGCTGCCGTTCGCGACCACCCCGCTGATGGTCGCGGCCTTCGTCCTGGGGCTGACCACCCAGGGCGCGAAGATCGCCACGGACACCATCGTCCAGTCCTCCGTGGAGGACGGCTTCCGTGGCCGGATCTTCTCCGTCTACGACGTTCTCTTCAACGTCTTCTTCGTCGGCGCCGCCGCCGTGGCGGCCCTGATGCTGCCTCCGGACGGCCGATCCGTGACGCTGGTGATCACGATCGCCGTTATCTACGCGACAGTATCGGCGACTATGGCCCGGTTTGGTCACCAGTAAGTGTCACATCAATGACACAGAGCCACTTCTGGCTACTGGGTTGTCAGTGGGGCCCGATAACTTACGTGCGTCTTATCTCGCGACATGTTCGCGTCATTCACCATGTACTAGGGGGACCCCCGAATGACCACTCCGCCGCCCCAGGGCAATCCGTTCGCACAGAACCAGCCCGCGGGTCAGCCCCAGGCTCCGTACCCGCCGCAGGGCGGCTACCCCCAGCCCGGACAGCCCGGCTTCCCGCCCCAGGGCGCTCCGTACGCCCCGGTCCCGCCGCAGCCGTCCGGCCGCAAGCTCAGCTTCAAGACCATCAAGAACATCGTGATCGTCATCGCGGTGGCGGGCATTGCCATCGGTGGCTACATATCCAGCCGGGACGACGCCAAGACGGCAGCTGTCGGCGACTGCATGCACCGCGGCAGCACCAGCGACGACAACCCGGACCTCGAGGTCGTCAAGTGCAGTGACGCGAAGGCTCAGTACGTGGTGCTGGCCAAGATCGAGGGCTCGTTCCTCACGGACACGCTGGCGTCGAGTAAGTGCGAGTCCGCGGCCAAGGACTTCCAGTACTCGTACACCGAGAGCGGCGACGGCAAGGACTTCCTGCTCTGCCTGAAGGACCACAAGAAGTAGGGCAGCCACGCAGACGCGGAGAGGGGCGGTGTTTCACGTGAAACACCGCCCCTCCGGTTGTCTCCTGCGGGGTCATGTTTCACGTGAAACATGACCCCGTTTCACAGCCTCAGCTCTCCTGCTCGGCCCACCACTCCTTGAGTGCAGCCATGGCGACATCGTGCTCCATCGGCCCGTTCTCCAGCCGCAGCTCCAGCATGTGCTTGTAAGCGCGGCCGATGACCGGGCCGGGACCGACGCCGAGGATCTCCATGATCTGGTTGCCGTCGAGGTCCGGGCGGATGGAGTCCAGCTCCTCCTGCTCCTGAAGGCTGGCGATCCGGTCTTCCAGGCCGTCGTACGCACGCGACAGGGCCATCGCCTTGCGCTTGTTGCGCGTGGTGCAGTCCGAGCGGGTCAGCTTGTGGAGGCGGTCGAGGAGCGGGCCGGCGTCACGGACGTAGCGGCGGACCGCCGAGTCCGTCCACTCGCCGGTGCCGTAGCCGTGGAAGCGCAGGTGGAGCTCGACCAGACGGGAGACGTCCTTCACCAGCTCGTTGGAGTACTTGAGGGCCGTCATGCGCTTCTTGGCCATCTTCGCCCCGACCACCTCGTGGTGGTGGAACGAGACCCGGCCGTCCTTCTCGAAGCGACGCGTGCGCGGCTTGCCGATGTCGTGGAGCAGGGCGGCCAGGCGGAGCGTCAGGTCGGGGCCGTCGTCCTCCAGCGCCATCGCCTGCTCCAGGACGATCAGCGTGTGGTCGTAGACATCCTTGTGCCGGTGGTGCTCATCACGCTCCAGGCGCAGGGCGGGCAGCTCGGGCAGCACACGGTCGGCGAGGCCGGTCTCGACGAGCAGCGTCAGGCCCTTGCGCGGGTGGCGCGACAGGACCAGCTTGTTCAGCTCGTCCCGCACCCGCTCGGCCGAGACGATCTCGATACGTGCGGCCATCTCCGTCATCGCCGTGACCACCTCGGGGGCGACCTCGAAGTCGAGCTGAGCCGCGAAGCGCGCGGCCCGCATCATCCGCAGTGGGTCGTCAGAGAAGGACTCCTCCGGGGTGCCAGGAGTGCGCAGCACACGTGCCGCGAGGTCCTCGAGCCCGCCGTGCGGGTCGACGAACTCCTTCTCCGGCAGCGCGACGGCCATCGCGTTCACGGTGAAGTCACGGCGGACGAGGTCCTCCTCGATGGAGTCGCCGTACGACACCTCGGGCTTGCGCGAGGTCCGGTCGTAGGCCTCCGAACGGTAGGTGGTCACCTCGATCTGGTAGCCGTCCTTCTGGGCACCGACGGTGCCGAAGGCGATCCCGACCTCCCAGACCGCGTCGGCCCACGGGCGCACGATCTTGAGTACGTCCTGGGGACGGGCGTCGGTCGTGAAGTCGAGGTCGTTGCCGAGCCGGCCCAGCAGCGCGTCCCGGACCGAGCCGCCGACCAGGGCGAGTGAGAACCCGGCCTCCCGGAATCGGCGGGCGAGGTCATCGGCGACAGGAGCGACCCGCAGCAGTTCACTCACCGCACGGTGCTGCACCTGGCTGAGGGCACTGGACGTTTCTTCGTTGGCGTTCGGCACAACAGAAGAGGGTACGTGGCCCAGGCGGCCATGAGCTCCCCCTATTAGGCGTGCGGACTCGTCATTACGCGTGCGGACTCGTCCGTGAATAGACGCACAAGACCCGCCCATGGGATGTAAAGCGCCGCTCCCTTCTATACGGTCACATACCGGGCAGGACGCTGTCGGCCCGCGATCTTGTGGAACGGACCGCGGCACTTCCCCTCAGCGCGCATCGTTACCATGCGTGGACGCACATTCCGACGACCACTGAACGACGACGAGGGACGGGCGAAGCGCGTGGCCGACGCGGCAGACTTCCAGGGGACCAGTGCCTCACCTGCCCGCCGGTGGCTGCGGCGCACCGGGGCACTGCTCGCCGGTGCGCCCCTACTGGCCGGGCTGCTCCAGCTGTCCGCCGCGGCCCCGGCGGACGCGGCCGGACAGGAGGCCCCGCAGGCGGTCGGCGGCACGGGCTCGGTGGCTGTCGCTGTCGACTCGCTCACCCCCACCGCCCCCACCGACGGGGACACGGTGACCGTGCGGGGCACGGTCACCAACAACGGCAAGCAGGCGGTCACCGACGCCCATGTCGATCTGCGGGTGGGCCCCTCGCTCGACACCCGCTCCTCCATCGACGCCCTCGCCAAGAAGAGCGACGACGTCCAAGGGCCCGCAGGCAAGGCGGTCGGCGGCAAGTACAGCGAGAAGTTCTCCAAGCTCACCCCCGGCGTGGCCGAGCCCTTCAACATCTCCGTGCCGGCCGACGAGCTGGACCTCGGCCCGGACGGCGTGTACCAGCTGGCCGTCGCGCTCTCCGGGGAGACCTCCGCGCAGCCCTGGGACCAGGTCCTGGGGGTCCAGCGCACCTTCCTGCCATGGCAGCCCGAAGAGGCCGGGACCAAGACGAAGACCACGTTCATGTGGCCGCTCACCTCCACCGTCCATATGACGGCCGAGACAGGGTCGAACGAGCAGCAGACGCCGGTCTTCCGCAACGACGACCTCGCCGAGGAGATCGCCCGGGGCGGTCGTCTCGACCAGATGGTGTCGCTGGGCAAGGGTCTCGACATCACCTGGGTGATCGACCCGGACCTGCTGGCATCCGTCGACGCGATGACGCGGAACTACGAGGTCAGAAGCGAGGACGGCACCACCACCCCCGGCCGGAACCAAGCGGTGGCCAAGCAGTGGCTCGCCGAGCTCCAGCAGGCGGTGACAGGCAAGGAGATCGTCGCCCTGCCCTTCGGCGACCCGGACCTGGCCTCCCTCGCCCACAACGGCACGAACGTCACGGGCTCGCTGAACCACCTCAAGGACGCCACCGACGCCGCGGTCAGCACGGTGGAGACGATCCTCCACGTGGAACCGTCCACCGACTTCGCCTGGCCCGCGGACGGCGCCGTCGATCCGTCGATCGTGAAAGTCGCGACCTCGGCGGGCGCCGACAAGGTGATCGCCCGCAGCGACAGCCTCCAGGACAACCTGTCGTACACGCCCTCCGCGGCCCGGCCCGTCGGAGGCGGCACCACGGCGGTCGTCGCGGATTCCAGGATGTCCACGGCGTTCCAGGGCAACCTGACGAAGGCCTCCGCGTCCACACTCGCCGTGCAGCGCTTCCTGGCCCAGAGCCTGGCGCTCGGCCTGCAGAGCGGCAAGCAGCGCAGTGTCGTCGTCGCCCCGCAGCGCATGCCCTCCGTGAGCCAGGCGCAGGCCATGGCCCAGGCGCTGGGGACCCTCCAGAGCGGGAACTGGGCCGAATCGCAGGACCTCGCGGACGCCGCCAAGGCCAAGCCGGACCCGGCGGCCAACACCAAGGTGCCCTCGACCCGCGCGTACCCCGCCTCGCTTCGCAACCAGGAGCTGTTGCGGGCCGGCTTCGAGCAGATCGCGGAGACACAGGGCAAGCTCGACCGCTTCAAGGTGATCCTCACCGACCAGTCCCGGGTCGTGACCCCCTTCGGGCGGGCCATGAACCGCGAGATGTCCACGTCGTGGCGTGGCCGGGGCGTCGCGGCGGCGGGGTATCGCGACGACGTCGAGTCGTACCTCGACGGGCTCACCGACGGGGTCAAGCTGATCGAGAAGTCGGAGACCAAGCTCTCCGGCCGCAGCGCCACGATCCCTGTGACCGTCCAGAACAACCTGGTCCAAGGCGTCGAGCACCTGGAGCTGCGGCTCACCTCGAAGAACCCGACGCGCCTGAAGATCGGCGATGACGCCTACGAGGAACAGCGCGTCACCGTGAACGGCGGCCACAGCCAGTCGGTGAAGTTCACCACGTCCGCCAACGCCAACGGCCAGGCGAAGGTCGTCGCCCAGCTGTACACCGAGGACGGCCAGAAGTACGGCGCCCCCGTCACCTTCGACGTGAAGGTCACCGAGGTCACGGCCACCGTGATGCTGGTCATCGGCGGCGGTGTCCTGCTCCTGGTCCTCGCCGGCTTCCGTATGTACACCCAGCGCAAACGCGCCGCGGCCCGCGAGGCGGACGAGGACGGCACCGCCGAGGCGGACGACGACGCCGAGAACCCGCAGAACCCCGAGGCCCCCGGCGACCGTCTCAAGCAGGAGACCGATGCCGGATCGCGGGCGGAGGGCCCGGAGCAGCCGAGTGACCCGGCCCCGGACACCGCAGCGGAAAACGCCGACCCGTCCGGCACGGGTGAGAGAGTGGACCGTTAGATGTCGTGGCCGGTGGGCCGGGGACGATGAGGTGGGGTAACCATGAACGCGCCGTACGACGGTGACCGCGGCCGTGCCGCGGGCAGCTCGGGCTACCCCGAGTCAGGTGGGCCCGAGGGCTCGCCGGCCGAGCACGGCCAGGTACCGCCGCAGCCACCCGCGGACATGTACCTCCAGGACGCCTACGACCAGGATCCCTACCGGGCACAGGACCTCGCCTCACAGGACCCGGTCGCCGAGGCGCTCTACGACCGCGCCGCGCACCCACCGC
The DNA here is from genome assembly GCF_042957035.1 of Streptomyces sp. NPDC008137. Lineage (NCBI taxonomy): Bacteria > Bacillati > Actinomycetota > Actinomycetes > Kitasatosporales > Streptomycetaceae > Streptomyces > Streptomyces sp. NPDC008137. The sequence continues at coordinate 265,811 of NZ_JBIBHN010000009.1, forward strand.
CCCCTGCGGGCACGTACCAGCCGCAGCAGATGTACGCCCAGCCGCCGCAGTCGCCCTACGCGCCCGACCCGCAGGTGTGGGCCCGGACGCCGGCGCCGGAGCCGGAGGGCCCGACGCGGCACCTGCCGTACGGCGACGACCCCAGGACCACCCAATTCGTGGGGGTGGACGACCTGGTCTCCCAGGCGGGCGAGCCGCGCCAGGAGCCGGACGCCTTCGCGCACCTCTACCGGGACCAGCAGCAGAACAGCGGTCACCCGTCGTACGAGCAGCCGTCGGTCCCCGGCCCGTCCCAGGCCCCCGGGCAGATGGCACCAGGCCAATACACGGCACAGGGCCAGTACGGGGCGCAGAGTCCGAGTCCGTACGGCGCGCCCGGCCAGACCGCACCGGCCCCGCCCCTCGTGGACGAACCCTCAGCCCCGGAGCCCACTGCCTCGCCGGCACCCAAGAAGGGCGGCCGCGCCGCGGGGCTCATGAAGTCCAGCGCCGTGATGGCGGCGGGCACGCTGGTCTCCCGCCTCACCGGCTTCATCCGCTCCGCGCTGATCGTGTCGGCCATCGGCGTGGGCTTCCTCGGTGACACCTTCCAGGTCGCCTACCAGTTGCCGACGATGATCTACATCCTCACGGTCGGCGGCGGGCTCAACTCCGTCTTCGTGCCGCAACTCGTGCGTGCCATGAAGGACGACGAGGACGGCGGCGAGGCGTACGCCAACCGCCTGCTGACCCTCGTCATGGTGGCGCTCGGCGCACTCACCGCGCTGGGGGTCTTCGGCGCGCCGCTCCTGATCCGCATGATGTCCCCCTCGATCGCCAGCGACCCCGCGGCGAACCAGGTCGCCATCACCTTCGCCCAGTACTTCCTGCCCTCGATCTTCTTCATGGGCATCCACGTGGTGATGGGCCAGATCCTCAACGCCCGCGGGAAGTTCGGCGCGATGATGTGGACCCCGGTCCTGAACAACATCGTCATCATCGTGACGTTGGGCATGTTCATCTACGTCTACGGCACCGCCGCCGACTCCGGGATGAAGGTCACGACCATCCCGCCGGAGGGCCAGCGCCTCCTCGGCATCGGCGTCCTGCTCGGCCTCGTGGTCCAGGCGCTGGCGATGATCCCCTACCTGCGGGAGACCGGCTTCCGGCTGCGGCTGCGCTTCGACTGGAAGGGCCAGGGCCTCGGCAAGGCCATCACGCTCGCCAAGTGGACGGTCCTGTTCGTCCTCGCCAACCAGGCGGGCGCCATGATCGTCATCTGGCTGTCCACCGCGGCGGGCAAGGGCTCGTCCGTCGTCGGCACCGGCTTCTCCGCCTACGCCAACGCACAGCTGATCTGGGGCCTGCCGCAGGCCATCATCACGGTCTCCCTCATGGCCGCTCTGCTGCCGCGTCTGTCGCGCTCGGCGGCCGAGGGCGACGCAGGGGCCGTCCGCGACGACATCTCCCAGGGCCTGCGCACCACGGCGGTCGCGATCGTGCCGATCGCGTTCGGTTTCCTCGCGCTCGGCATCCCCCTGTGCACGCTGATGTTCGGCTCCTCGGGCACCAGCGCGGCCACCAACATGGGCTTCATGCTGATGGCGTTCGGTCTCGGCCTGATCCCGTACTCGGTGCAGTACGTCGTCCTGCGGGCCTTCTACGCCTACGAGGACACCCGAACCCCCTTCTACAACACGGTCATCGTGGCCGCGGTCAACGCGGGCGCGTCGGCGGTCTGCTACTTCGTCGTCCCGTCCCGCTGGGCCGTGGTCGGCATGGCCGCCTCGTACGGCCTGGCGTACGCGATCGGTGTCGGCGTCGCCTGGAGCCGGCTGCGCAAGCGGCTGGGCGGGGACCTCGACGGCGCCCGCGTCCTGCGGACCTACGCCCGGCTGTGCATCGCGTCGATCCCGGCCGCGCTGCTCAGCGGCGCCGCCTGCTACGGCATCGGCCAGACCCTCGGCCAGGGCGTCATGGGCTCGCTCGCCGGGGTGCTGGCCGGCGGTGCCGTGCTTCTCGGGATCTTCTTCGTCGCCGCCCGCCGCATGCGCATCGAGGAACTCAACTCGCTGGTCGGCATGGTCCGCGGACGCCTGGGACGCTGAGTCGGGGGGTAGGCGCACAACCATCGTCAGCCGCCGCGTGTCGTGCATTGCGGCGGACTGTGGGCACAATTGGTCTCGGCGTCGGGCGGCGCGCAACGGATGCCGGCCGGCGCGCACATGAATGGGGAGGCAGGAACGACGGTGGCGGAACGTAGTACGGCTGCCGTCGACGTGGCAGACAACAGCGACGACACGTCGCTGACCGCGCAGGCGGACCAGTCCACGGCCGACGGGGTGGCCAAGAACCGGGAGCGGGACACGGACAGCGACGAGGTACAGGAGAGCACCCGGACCGACGGGCCCGGAACGACCTCGCCGCCTGAACTGCACAGTGGGCACAAACTCGCCAGACGCTACCGCCTCGAGGAGTGCGTCACCCGTCTGGACGGTTTCAGCAGCTGGCGTGCCGTGGACGAGAAGCTCCGCCGTGCCGTCGGCGTGCACATCCTGCCCGCCGACCACTCACGGGCCCGCTCGGTCCTGGCCGCCGCACGCTCTTCCGCGCTCCTCGGCGACCCCCGCTTCGTCCAGGTGCTGGACGCGGTGGAGGAGAACGACCTCGTCTACGTCGTCCACGAGTGGCTTCCCGACGCGACGGAGCTGACCCCGCTGCTCGCCTCGGGGCCGCTGGAGCCGTACGACGCCTACCAGATGGTCAGTCAGATCTCCTCGGCCATGGCCGCTGCGCACCGGGAGGGTCTCGCCCATCTGCGCCTGAACCCCAATGCCGTGCTGCGTACCTCGACCGGTCAGTGGCGTATCCGCGGGCTCGCCGTGAACGCCGCCCTGCGCGGCGTCACGACCGAGACCCCGCAGCGCACCGACACCGAGGCCATCGGCGCCCTGCTGTACGCGGCTCTCACCCAGCGCTGGCCGTACGAGAGTGACGCCTACGGCCTGTCGGGCCTGCCGAAGGACATCGGCCTGATCGCACCCGACCAGGTGCGCGCCGGTGTGCACCGAGGGCTCTCCGAGCTGTCCATGCGCGCACTCGTCAACGACGGAGCCACCGCCTCCCGGCACGAGTCGCCGTGCACGACACCCGAGGAGCTGGTGAAAGCGATCGGCGAGATGCCCCGCATCCGCCCGCCGGAGCCCGCGTTCACCGCCCCGCCCGAGTACCAGCGCACGACGTACCAGCAAGGCACGTACGGCCGCCAGGCCCCGCGCCTCGGCGCCACCCAGCCCGTCCCCACCCCACCGCCCCCACTGCAGAGCCGCACGGGCAAGGCTCTGAAGTGGGCCGTGTCCGCGCTCCTGATCGCCGCACTGGGTCTCGGCAGCTGGCAGCTGGCGGACGCGCTCATGGACCAGGGCGGCAAGAACGAGGAGCCGGGCCAGACGCAGACGAACGACGGGAACGACAAGAGCCCGAAGAAGCCGACGGGCGGCAAGCCCATCGCCATCAGCGGTGCTCGCGACTTCGACCCCTTCGGCGCTGACGGTTCCGAGAAGCCGTCCGACATAGGGAAGGTCTACGACAACAGCACGGCCACGTACTGGCAGACGGACTTCTACCTGAGTTCGGACTTCGGCCGCCTGAAGTCGGGTGTCGGTGTCATCCTCGACCTCGGCAAGGTCCAGCAGGTCGGCAAGGTCAAGGTCACCTTCGTCGGGGACACCTCGGTCGAGCTACGCAGCGCGGACGCGGGCTCGGAGCCGACGTCCTTCGACGCCTACACCAAGGTCGCCGAGGGCACCGGGACGACAGTGGAACTCAAGCCCAAGGCCCTCAAGAGCCGCTACCTCCTGGTGTGGCTGACCGAGCTGCCCATGCAGTCGGACGACGGCAAGTGGCGCGGCAGGGTGGCGGACATCAAGGTGACCAGCTGACAGCATCTGCCTCGAGGAAGGAGGCCGATGGCAGACGGCACCGGGTACGACGGAGTAAGCGATCAGGACCTGCTCGCCCGCCATGTCGAAGGCGACCCCGACGCCTTCGCTGAGATCGTGCGGCGGCATCGCGATCGCCTCTGGGCCGTCGCCCTGCGGACGCTGGGGGACCGCGAGGAGGCCGCTGACGCGGTGCAGGACGCCCTCGTGTCCGCCTACCGGGCCGCCCACACCTTCCGGGGCCAGTCGGCCGTCACAACCTGGCTGCACAGGATCACGGTGAACGCCTGCCTGGACCGCGCCCGCAAGGTCGCCTCACGGAAGACGTCTCCCGTCGACGACACCGAGCGTCTCGAGCAGCTGCTGGAGCCGCACGAGTCGGCCTCCGCGCCCGCCGAGCGCAATGATCTCCACCGGCAGCTGATCGAAGCCTTGGGCACCCTGCCGACCGACCAGCGCGCGGCGCTCGTCCTGGTGGACATGCAGGGCTACCCGGTCGCCGAGGCGGCCCGCATCCTCGACGTGCCGACCGGCACGGTGAAGAGCCGGTGCGCACGCGGAAGAGCCAGACTCCTGCCGCTGCTCACCCATCTACGGCCGGACAGCGGCGGCGAGGGCAAGAAGCCGGGCGGGGAGCGGAACCGGACGCAAGAGCCAACCGTCCCACCCGCAGCGGGACCAAGCCGGACGGGACCGCCGGACACAGGACCGAGCGACTCAGCTGCAGTGAAGGGCGGAGGTGGACGAGCGTGACGTCGACGACAGACATGGCCGGGCACCCGGACGTCACGGAGATCTCCGACCTCTCCGAAGGCATCCTCCCGCCGTCCCGGAGCACCGACGTGCGCCGTCATCTGGAGGACTGCGAGCTCTGCGCGGACGTCTATGCCTCTCTGGAGGAGATCCGCGGCCTGCTCGGCACACTGCCGGGCCCGCCGCGCATGCCCGCCGATGTCGCAGGCCGCATCGATGCCGCACTCGCCGCGGAGGCTCTGCTGCACGCCACGGGGCCCGAGGCCCCAGAGGATGCGACAGCAGCACCGCTGAGTGCCCCCCGCTCCGCTTCCGAGGACGACAGCGGTGTGCATGTTTCACGTGAAACATCGACGACCGTCGACCGGCCCGCCGGGCGCCCCCGCTCTTCCACTACCGGACCGGGCCGCAAGGGCCGCACACGGAACGGGCAGCGCAGGATCGCCGTTCTGGGGACCGTCTTCACTGTGGCGGCCTTGGGGCTGGGCTCCGTCCTCCTGTCGTCGCTCGGTGACAACAAGCCGCCCCACGACACAGCGGGCGATCGGCAGGCCACCGCCGCAGACACCTTCTCCGAGGGCAAGCTGGAGAAGCAGGTCACCGACCTCCTGGCCGAGAACCAGAGCGAGCAAGGCGGCGGCTCCCGCACCCCCTTCGGCGCGGAGACCGCCGGCACCAACCACCACAGGATCCTCAGGGAACCCACAGTGCCCGGCTGCGTCCGTGACGGCATCGGGCGCAAGGACGCGGCCCTGGCCGTCGAGAACGGCAGGTATCAGGGGAAGAAGGCCATGCTCGTGCTGCTTCCCAACGCCTCCGACGCCTCGCGAGTCACCGCCTATGTCGTCGACGCGACCTGTGTAGATCACCAGGCGTCCACTGCCAAGGGCAAGGTACTCCTGCAGCGCTCCTACCCGTCCGCCTGAGCGAGTGCATCCTCTTTGCCCTGCGTGGTATCCAGCACAGTGCCGCATCTCCGTGTGCCCGGACACAGCGGGAATGCGCGCCCCTTAGGATCCGTTGGGTGGTGTGAGAGTCCCGAGAGAAGCTCCACCGGTCGAACGACGCAGTCCAGAGACGAGGAAACAAGCCGTGAGCGACGTCCGTAACGTGATCATCATCGGCTCCGGGCCCGCCGGCTACACGGCGGCGCTCTACACCGCGCGCGCGTCGCTGAAGCCACTGGTGTTCGAAGGCGCCGTCACCGCCGGCGGTGCGCTCATGAACACCACCGACGTCGAGAACTTCCCTGGCTTCCGGGACGGCATCATGGGCCCTGAGCTCATGGACAACATGCGTGCCCAGGCGGAGCGCTTCGGTGCCGAGCTCGTCCCGGACGATGTCGTGAACGTCGACCTGTCCGGCGAGATCAAGACCGTCACGGACACCGCCGGCACCGTCCACCGGGCGAAGGCCGTCATCGTCTCCACCGGCTCGCAGCACCGCAAGCTCGGTCTGCCGAACGAGGACGCCCTCTCCGGCCGTGGGGTGTCCTGGTGCGCCACCTGTGACGGGTTCTTCTTCAAGGACCAGGACATCGCCGTGATCGGTGGTGGCGACACCGCCATGGAGGAGGCCACCTTCCTCTCGCGGTTCGCCAAGTCCGTGACCGTGGTCCACCGTCGAGACACCCTGCGCGCCTCCAAGGCCATGCAGGAGCGCGCCTTCGCCGACCCGAAGATCAAGTTCGTGTGGGACAGCGAGGTCGCCGAGATCCAGGGCGACCCGAAGCTCTCGGGTCTGAAGCTGCGCAACCTCAAGACCGGTGAGCTCTCCGACCTGCCGGTGACCGGCCTGTTCATCGCCATCGGCCACGACCCCCGCACCGAGCTCTTCAAGGGTCAGCTCGACCTGGACGAGGAGGGCTACCTGAAGGTGGAGGCGCCGTCGACGCGCACGAACCTGACCGGTGTCTTCGGTGCCGGCGACGTGGTCGACCACACCTACCGTCAGGCGATCACCGCGGCCGGGACCGGTTGCTCCGCCGCGCTCGACGCCGAGCGCTTCCTCGCCGCCCTCTCGGACGAGGAGCAGCCCGAGCCCGAGAAGACCTCCGTCTGAACCTCTCCCTACCCGCCCCACGCACCAACCAGTTAAGGAGCCCGCCGTGGCCGGCACCCTGAAGAACGTGACCGACGACTCCTTCGAGCAGGACGTCCTCAAGAGCGACAAGCCTGTCCTGGTGGACTTCTGGGCCGCCTGGTGCGGTCCCTGCCGCCAGATCGCGCCGTCCCTCGAGGCGATCGCCTCCGAGTACGGCGAAAAGATCGAGGTCGTCAAGCTGAACATCGACGAGAACCCGGGTACGGCCGCCAAGTACGGCGTCATGTCCATCCCGACCCTGAACGTCTACCAGGGTGGCGAGGTCGCCAAGACCATCGTGGGCGCGAAGCCGAAGGCCGCGATCGTTCGCGACCTCGAGGAGTTCATCGCCGAGTGAATCGGCTGAGCCGTCGCAGCGACGGTGCATGTTTCACGTGAAACACGAATGGGCCAACCCGGAAAGGGTTGGCCCATTCGTGTGACTGCATGCCTCTACAGCGGTCGCAGAGCCGGCTCCTTCTGTACGGCGCCCAGGAGCCGGTCCAGTGCCAGCTCGACGTCTTCCTTCCAGGAGAGCGTGGATCTCAGCTCCAGCCTCAGCCGGGGGCTGGTGGGGTGCTGCCTCACCGTCTTGAAGCCCACCGCCAGGAGATGGTCGGCGGGCAGCAGACAGGCCGGCTCCTTCCAGCGCACATCCCCGAACGCCTCGATCGCCTTGACGTCGCGCCGCAGCAAATCCTTGGCGACCGTCTGAACCATGACCCGGCCCAGTCCTTGCCCCTGGTAGCCCGGCAGGATGAACGCGGTCATCAGCTGAACCGCGTCAGGGGAGATGGGACTCGTGGGAAACGCCGTGGAGCGGGGGACGTAGGCGGGAGGTGCGTAGAGCACAAAGCCCACCGGCACATCGTCGACGTACACGACCCGGCCGCAGGATCCCCAGTCCAGCAGAACAGCCGAAATCCAGGATTCCTTCTCCAGAGCGGGCGTACCCGCCTTTACCGCGGCCTCACCGCTGACTGGGTCGAGTTCCCAGAAGACACATGAGCGGCAGCGCTTGGGAAGGTCCTGAAGGTTGTCCAGCGTGAGCGGTACGAGCCGACGCCCCATGAAGGCTGTTCCTCGCTTCCTTCGCCCGCCGCGTCGCGGGCGGCTGTCAGAGCGCTCCGTTCCCTGAGGAGACTGCCGATGAACCCACCGACCGCCCCCAGCCCCAAACCGGCGCTCACCAGTCCGGTGCGGCTCATCGTTCCCATGGCCCCTGCCTTCCTTTCAGAGGTGCTGCCGGATGGTCGCGCCATACCCCAACGCATCGTATCCACGATGCGATTCCATCGATACCGCCAAAAAGGAAAGAGCGGGCCACGTTCCGGTACACACCGGACACGGCCCGCTCTGTCGGATACACAGCCGAGGCTCCTGCCGGAGGCTCAGGAATCGCTCTCCTCAGAGTCACTCTCCACAAGGCTCTTCTGCAGGACCGGCCCCTCTCCGGGAGCGAGGGAACCCAGGATCCGCTCGAGGTCCTCCATGGAGGCGAACTCGACGGTGATCTTCCCCTTCTTCTGACCCAGGTCGACCTTCACCCGCGTCTCGAAACGGTCCGACAGCCGCGTGGCGAGGTCGGACAGCGCGGGAGAGACCAGGGCGCCGGCTCGCGGCCCCTTGGGCCGCTGAGCCTTCTGCGGCCGTGAGCCCATCAGGGTCACGATCTCCTCGACAGCCCGCACCGAGAGTCCCTCGGCCACGATGCGGTGCGCCAGCCTGTCCTGCTCCTCCGAGTCCTCGACGGACAGCAGTGCCCGTGCGTGGCCGGCGGAGAGCACCCCGGCGGCAACGCGGCGCTGCACAGCCGGAGAGAGCTTCAGCAGGCGCAGGGTGTTGGAGACCTGCGGGCGGGATCGGCCGATGCGGTCCGCCAACTGGTCGTGCGTGCAGTTGAAGTCCCTCAGCAACTGGTCGTAGGCCGCTGCCTCTTCCAGCGGGTTCAGCTGGGCGCGGTGCAGGTTCTCCAGCAGAGCGTCCAGGAGGAGCTTCTCGTCCTCCGTGGCCCGCACGATGGCGGGGATCGCCTCCAGTCCTGCCTCGCGGCAGGCACGCCAGCGGCGCTCGCCCATGATGAGCTCGTAGCGGGCGGGCCCCACCTGTCGTACGACGACCGGCTGGAGGAGCCCGACCTCCTTGATGGAAGTGATGAGCTCTGCCAGAGCGTCATCGTCGAAGACCTCACGCGGCTGCCGCGGGTTCGGCGTGATGTCGTCGAGTGGGATCTCGGCGAAGTGCGCACCGATGGGCGCCGCAGGCACGGCGGGATCGCTGGGCTGAACCGGCTCCTCTGTTTCACGTGAAACAGCCGGAAGAGTCGCCACCTTCGCAGCCGCCACCCCACGGTCGTTCGGCAGTGCGGGCACTGCCGTCGGGGATGCGGAAGCGGCTCCCCCTGCCGCCGCCTGGGCCACCGACTTCTCCGTGGGGGCAGCAGGGATCAGTGCGCCGAGTCCACGGCCCAGTCCCCTCCGTCGATCGCTCACTGGATGCCCTCCACCATGCTCGGGTCGTTCTGCTGTACGCCGATGTGGGCGTGCGTGGCTTCATAGCTGATGCCGACGCCCTTCAGCGCGATCTCTCGTGCCGCCTCCAGGTAAGAGAGGGCACCACTCGATCCTGGATCGTATGTCAGTACGGTCTGCCCATAACTCGGCGCCTCGGAGATACGGACGGACCGGGGGATGCTCGTCCGCAGTACCTCGTCGCCGAAGTGGGTGCGCACCTCGTCCGCGACCTGGGAAGCGAGGCGCGTCCGGCCGTCGTACATGGTGAGCAGGATGGTCGACACATGCAGGGCGGGGTTGAGGTGCCCGCGCACGAGGTCGACGTTGCGCAACAGCTGACCCAGGCCCTCCAGCGCGTAGTACTCGCACTGGATGGGGATCAGGACCTCCTGGCCCGCCACCAGCGCATTGACCGTCAGGAGGCCGAGTGAGGGCGGGCAGTCGATGAGGATGTAGTCCAGCGGCTGCTCGTACGCCTGGATGGCACGCTGCAGCCTGCTCTCCCGAGCCACCAGGGACACCAGCTCGATCTCAGCACCGGCGAGATCGATCGTGGCGGGGGCGCAGAAGAGACCCTCGACATCGGGGACGGGCTGGACGACCTCGGAGAGCGGCTTGCTCTCCACCAACACGTCATAGATGGAGGGGACTTCGGCGTGATGATCGATACCCAGCGCCGTAGACGCATTGCCCTGTGGGTCGAGGTCGACGACCAGGACGCGCCCTCCGTGCAGGGCCAGTGACGCGGCAAGGTTGACGGTCGTCGTCGTCTTGCCCACACCGCCCTTCTGGTTGGCGACCACCATGATCCGGGTCTGCTCGGGCCGTGGCAGGCCCTCGCCGGCGCGGCCCAGTGCCTCCACCGCCAGTTGAGCAGCACGACCGATGGGAGTGTCGTCCATCGGAGGCGGTGTTTCACGTGAAACATCCGCCCCCATCGACTCGGTACGGGGACCGGGGACCGGATCGGTCATCGGTCCCGCGATGTTGGCGTCGGACCGCAAGGATTCACTCTCCTCGACTTCAGGCTCGCTATGAACAGAGCCTCCCATGCCTTCGGGGTCGTGAACCAGTGAGGCCTGGCGTTCTGTGGAGAAATCCACCTCTGTGGACAACTCGGTTCCCTCATCGAGTGAACCGAGAGGCTTGCGGTCGCGGGGTTCGGCCGCAGCGCGGCCACGACTGATGATGCCGTGCAGCAGTGAGCGACGTTTCACGTGAAACACGATGCACAGCAGCCGTGGCCGAACTGCCGCGACACTCCGGCATGCATCGGTTTGGCAGCTTGTGTGGAGTACGTCTCGTCCTCAGGACGGATCAGCGTCGACGGGACGGGAACCGCTCAGCGGCGCCGACGGGCCCGACCCGTGCGAGCCGCCTTGGCACGCTTCGCGGCGAAGCGCACACCGCCGGGACTCTCCCCGACCTCGACCCGTACGACCGTCGACATCGGGTCCACCACGCCCTCACCCACATGCAGGATGGACGTCTCCACGGCACCCAGCTTGCTCAGTGCCGCCGACGCGCTCTTCAGCTCCTCCTCCGCGGCATCACCCTTGAGCGCGAGCATCTCGCCATAGGGCCGCAGCAGCGGGACACCCCAGGTGGCGAGACGGTCGAGCGGCGCGACGGCTCGGGCGGTCACGACGTGGACGGGCTGGATCTTCCCCATGACCTCTTCGGCCCGGCCGCGTACGACCGTCACGTGATCGAGGCCGAGCAGCTCCACGACCTCGGTGAGGAAGTTGGTGCGCCGCAACAGCGGCTCCAGCAGCGTGATCTTCAGATCCTCCCGGACGAGTGCCAGGGGAATGCCGGGCAGGCCGGCGCCCGAACCGACATCGCACACGGTCACGCCCTCGGGCACGACCTCCGAGAGCACCGCGCAGTTCAGCAGGTGCCGCTCCCACAGGCGGGGCACTTCTCGCGGGCCGATGAGACCGCGCTGCACGCCCGCCTGAGCGAGCAGCTCGGCGTACCGCACCGCATCCGCGAAGCGATCACCGAACACCTCGCGCGCCTGCTCGGGCGCGGGGGGAAGCTCCGCTGCCTCCGTCACGGGGGACCGTCCTTCCGTACCGCGTCAACGCGCCCAGCGCCGACGCCAGAACCACCAGAACTATCAGGCTGACAAAGTTCGGCCCCGCCTGCGCAACAGACGGGGCCGGGAAACGTAGGGACCGATCAGGCGGGCAGCACGACGACGAAGCGCTGCGGCTCCTCGCCCTCGGACTCGCTGCGCAGGCCCGCGGCCTTGACCGCGTCGTGCACGACCTTGCGCTCGAACGGCGTCATCGGCTTCATCTTCACGGCCTCACCGCTGCTCTTGGCCTCGGCGGCGGCCTTGGCACCCAGCTCGGACAGCTCGGAGCGCTTCTGGGCGCGGTATCCCGCGATGTCGAGCATCAGACGGCTGCGGTCACCGGTCTCCCGGTGCACCGCCAGACGGGTGAGCTCCTGGAGCGCCTCCAGCACCTCACCGTCGCGGCCGACCAGCTTCTGCAGGTCGCGGCCCGAGTCGCTGATGATCGAGACGGAGGCGCGGTCGGCCTCGACGTCCATGTCGATGTCGCCGTCGAGGTCGGCGATGTCGAGCAGACCCTCCAGGTAGTCCGCAGCGATCTCGCCCTCCTGCTCCAGGCGGGACAGGGTGTCTGCACCCTCGGCAGCGGCGGAGGTGGTGCCTTCCGTCACGGGATGGACTCCTTCTTACTTCTTGGACGGGGACTTGGGCCGCTGCGGGCCCTTGCGCTGTCCGGACTGGGCCTTGCTGCGGGTAGCACCGCCGGACTTCGCTCCGCCCTTCTGGGCAGCGGCGGCGGGCTTGGCGTCGTCGGGCTCGTCGGACTTGCTGAGCGACGTCTTCGGCTCGGCCTCGCCGGCCGCCTTCGCGGCACCGGACTGGCGCTGGGACTTGCTCTGGCGCTTGGGCTGCTGACGCTTCGGCGTGGCCGTGGCCGACGTACCGTCCTCGGCCTCGACAGCGGCAGTGGTATCGCCCTTGATCACGGTGCCGTCGGCCTGGGCGACGAGTCCGGCCTTGCTGAGGCCGTTGATGAACTTGCGCTCGTACTCGTTGCGGTCGCGTCCCTTGGCGACGATCGCCTTGACGATGGCCCGGTCACGGCGCCGCCCGACCTTGCTGTGCTGCGAGACGTGCTTGTTCAGACGCTCGAGGTACGAGGCCTGGGCCTTGGAACCCGGGGTCGGGTTGTTGTGGATGACGTACATCTGCTGGCCCATGGTCCACACGTTGGTGGTCAGCCAGTAGACGAGGACACCGACGGGGAAGTTGATGCCGAAGACGGCGAACATGACCGGGAAGACGTACATCAGCATCTTCTGCTGCTGCATGAACGGCGTCTTCACCGTGGTGTCGACGTTCTTCGTCATCAGCTGGCGCTGGGTGAAGAACTGCGACGCCGACATCAGGACGATCATGATGGCGGTGACCACGCGGACGTCGGTGAGGGAGGCACCGAGTGCTTCCACCTTCGACGAGCTGTCGGTGAACTTCGCCGCGAGCGGCGCACCGGCGATGTGCGCCTTCTGAGCGCTCTGCAGCAGGCTCTGGTTGATGACACCGATGGTGTCGCCCGTCGCGATGCTGTTGAGCACGTGGTACAGGGCGAAGAAGAACGGCGACTGCGCCAGGATGGGAAGGCACGAGGAGAGCGGGTTGGTGCCCGTCTCCTTGTACAGCTTCATCATCTCTTCGGACTGACGCTGCTTGTCGTTCTTGTAGCGCTCCTGGATCTTCTTCATCTCGGGCTGGAGCGTCTGCATGGCCCGGGTCGCCTTGATCTGCTTCACGAAGAGCGGGATCAGGCAGATACGGATCAGGATCACCAGGGACACGATCGACAGGCCCCAGGCCCAGCCGGTGTCAGGGCCGAAGAGGGCGCCGTACACCGAGTGGAACTGGACGATGACCCAGGAGACGGGTGTGGTGATGAAGCTGAAGAGGCTGGCAATCGTGTCCACTAATCATGCTCCTTGGGCATGGGACGGTGTCTCTGCGGCCGGGCTCGAAGGACTGGACCGACTTGTGGGAGAAGTCTGTCCCTCGATGGCCGGTTCGGCGGCGGAGGGCCCGCCCTTGCGTGCACGCCACGCGGTACGCAGCATTTCGTGCCACCGCGGACGCTTGCGCGGCGGGACATGGTCCACACCACCCAGCGACCACGGATTGCACCGCAGGATGCGCCAGGCCGTGAGTGCCGTCCCCTTGATGGCACCGTGCCGGTCGATGGCCGTGTAGCCGTAGTGGGAGCACGACGGGTAGTACTTGCAGACCGGCCCGAGCAGCGGACTGATCGTCCACTGGTAGAGCTTGATCAGAGCCAGCAGCGGGTACTTCATCGCGCGCCCCCTCCCAGCAACCGCTGGAGAGCGGCATCCAGGTCTCGGGCCAGCTGTGCATGGTCGGCGTCACCCGATCCGGGCAGCGCTCGTACGACTACCAGGCTACCGGGGGGCAGCTGGGCGACTCGCTCGCGCATCAGATGGCGAAGCCTGCGCTTCACCTTGTTGCGCACCACCGCGCCACCCACAGCTTTGCTCACGACGAAACCCGCACGCGTCGGGGGAGCGCTCTCCCCAGGCGCATGCGGGTCCGTGGCACCGCTTCGAAGATGGACGACGAGGTACGGGCGTCCTGCCCGGCGTCCTCGCCGTACCGCGGTCGCGAAGTCCTCGCGCCGCCTCAGCCGATGCTCGGTAGGCAGCACGACGTCATGACCTGATCGGGATCAGGCGGACAGGTTGGCGCGACCCTTGCTGCGGCGGTTCGCGAGAATCGCGCGGCCGGCACGGGTACGCATCCGCAGGCGGAAGCCGTGGGTCTTCGCGCGACGACGGTTGTTCGGCTGGAAGGTGCGCTTGCTCACTCGGGGGCTCCAGAAGAAATCGGTAGATGCGGGGTGCCGTCCTGGCTGTCACCGTGCGCCCACGAGTAGCTCGCAGTTACGCCCGAGTGCACCGCTGACCGATCACCCAAATGACCTGTGCCCATCGGAGGCAGGCGGCAGCAGCCATCGACAACTCGACCTGGTTACGGTACGCGCGGCTACGCCATCCGGTCAAACCAGGAGTCGCCGGGAGACACTTGTCCACAGGCTGGGGACAACAACTTGAACCGTACCGGCTGCCCTGACTACCGTGACGGAACTCCGATTCGTTCCCTTATCCCTGCCCCACTCGATTGACATCCCGAGCCGTCCCGGAACCACACGTTCGTGGGACCTGTGAGAGAGCGTGCCCTGTGGCTGACGTACCTGCCGATCTTGCCGCAGTGTGGCCACGCGTATTGGAGCAGCTCCTCGGGGAGGGTCGCGGTCAGGGAGTCGAGACGAAGGACGAACACTGGATCCGGCGCTGCCAGCCGCTCGCGCTGGTCGCGGACACCGCCCTGCTCGCCGTACCGAACGAATTCGCGAAGGGCGTACTCGAGGGCCGGCTGGCGCCGATCGTCAGCGAGACACTGAGCCGCGAGTGCGGCCGCCCGATCCGGATCGCGATCACCGTCGACGATTCCGCGGGCGAGGCTCCCGCCCCGCCGGCGCCCACCGCCCGCCCTCAGCAGTCGCGCTACGAGGAGCCCGAGCTCCCCGCCGCCCGCCAGGAACGCGACGGATACGAGGGATACGGCCGCCACCGCGCCGACCAGATGCCGGGACCGGCCGGCGATCAGCTTCCGCCTACGCGCGGAGATCAACTGCCCACCCCGCGCCCCGCCTACCCGTCCGAGTACCAGCGCCCCGAGCCCGGCGCCTGGCCCCGGCCCACACAGGACGAGTACGGCTGGCAGCAGCAGCGACTCGGCTTCCCCGAGCGTGACCCGTACGCGTCACCGGCACAGGAGTCCTACGGCTCGCAGGACCAGTACGGCAACCAGGACCAGTACGGCGGCGGCGCTCAGGACACGTACAGCGCGCAGGACTCCTATAAATCCCACGGGTCCCAGGACTCGTACGGATCTCACGGATCCCACGGATCCCGCAGCTCACAGGACTCCTACAGCTCCCACGGATCCCGCGGCTCCCACGGATCACAGGACTCGTACGGATCACAGGACTCGTACGGCTCGTCCGCCCAGGACTACCGCCCGCAGTCCATGGAGCGCCCCTCCTACGAGCAGCCGCGCTCCGACTACGACACCTCACGCCCCGAATACGACCAGCGCGACGCGGTCCGCAGGGAGCTGCCCGAGCCGCCGGCCGGCTCGGGGCATGTGCACCGCGGCGGCCCCGTCGGCCCCAACCTGCCGACGACCGGTGCGCCCGGCCCGCTGGCCGCGCAGCCCGCGCCGGCGACCGGCCCCGGTGAGCCCACCGCGCGCCTGAACCCCAAGTACCTCTTCGACACGTTCGTCATCGGCGCCTCCAACCGCTTCGCGCACGCCGCCGCGGTCGCTGTCGCCGAAGCACCGGCGAAGGCGTACAACCCGTTGTTCATCTACGGCGAGTCCGGGCTCGGCAAGACACACCTGCTGCACGCCATCGGGCACTACGCCCGCAGCCTCTACCCGGGCACGCGCGTGCGGTACGTGAGCTCGGAGGAGTTCACCAACGAGTTCATCAACTCCATCCGCGACGGCAAGGGCGACAGCTTCCGCAAGCGGTACCGCGAGATGGACATCCTGCTCGTCGACGACATCCAGTTCCTCGCGGACAAGGAGTCGACGCAGGAGGAGTTCTTCCACACCTTCAACACGCTCCACAACGCCAACAAGCAGATCGTGCTGTCCAGTGACCGGCCGCCGAAGCAGCTGGTCACCCTGGAGGACCGGCTGCGGAACCGCTTCGAATGGGGCCTGATCACCGACGTCCAGCCGCCCGAGCTGGAGACTCGTATCGCGATCCTCCGCAAGAAGGCGGTGCAGGAGCAGCTGAACGCGCCGCCGGAGGTGCTGGAGTTCATCGCGTCCCGGATCTCGCGCAACATCCGCGAGCTTGAGGGCGCGCTGATCCGGGTCACGGCGTTCGCCTCGCTCAACCGGCAGCCGGTGGACCTGGGGCTGACGGAGATCGTCCTCAAGGACCTCATCCCCGGCGGCGAGGACTCGGCCCCCGAGATCACGTCGACGGCCATCATGGGCGCGACGGCGGACTACTTCGGGCTGACCGTCGAGGACCTGTGCGGCACGTCCCGGGGCCGCGCCCTCGTCACCGCCCGGCAGATCGCCATGTACCTGTGCCGTGAGCTGACGGACCTGTCGCTGCCGAAGATCGGCGCCCTGTTCGGCGGCCGCGACCACACGACGGTCATGCACGCGGACCGCAAGATCCGCAATCTGATGGCCGAGCGCCGCTCCATCTACAACCAGGTCACCGAGCTCACCAACCGCATCAAGAACGGCTGACACACCGAGCGACAGGCCGCTGAGGGCGCTCCCGGAGGAGGTTTCCGGGGGCGCCCTTCGTCATGTCGCGGTCCCTGGCTGTTCGATTACCTGCGGGGTTACGGCCACCCTCCACAGATTCGGTGGTTTTTTCCCGTCCACATCCTGGGGACCGGGAAGTTGTCCAGACTGTGTCCACAGAGGCTGCGACTGAAGGTCCATCAGGCCAGGTCACCCGCATGTGGATTCGTGGACGAACGATCTCCACAGACTGTGGACAGCAGGGAGATCCACAGGCTGTGCATCAAGTTATCCACCGACAACCCACAGGCTGGGGTGAGTTGTCCCCAGCGATCACCGGCTTCTCCACATCACTGTCCACTGTTCGGCAACACGACGCGCCTCCTCACCGGGTCGAGTGAAAGGCGTCACACAAACCCGCCGGGTTGGGCTGTGGGCAACATGGGTAAAGCTGGGGACGGCGCTGGGGAGAACTCGCCCCTCCCTGTGCACGGCGTGTGCAGAACTTTCTGTTCTCCACAGAGACACCAGGTTGTCCACTGCCGTAACCCACAGGACCGGTGGACAAAATTCCCGCTCTGAGCTGGGCAAACGGGGTTATCCACGGTATCCACAGCCCCTACTACTACTCCCAACTAGAGAGAGCTGGGAATTCGTTTCGAAGCGGGTCCTGTGCACAACTCGCTCTTCGGAGCCCGACCGCCCCTCGTCACGACTTGACCCCGAGAGGCACCTACTGTCAGTGCGGTGCGTCAGACTGGTCCCCGGTGTCCTCCCCGTCCTGGGGACCGTCGACACCGCGACAGACGACGAAGGCCAGGCAGAGCGAGAAGCGCCGGCAACAGCAGGAGGCGGCAACAGTGAAGATCCGGGTGGAACGCGACGTACTCGCGGAGGCAGTGGCCTGGGCAGCGCGCAGCCTCCCGGCCCGGCCGCCGGCGCCTGTCCTCGCCGGCCTGCTGCTGAAGGCCGAGGAAGGCCAGCTGAGCCTCTCCAGCTTCGACTACGAGGTCTCCGCGCGGGTCTCGGTGGAGACGGAAGTCGACGAGGAGGGCACGGTCCTGGTCTCCGGCCGCCTGCTCGCGGACATCTGCCGCGCACTCCCCAACCGGCCGGTGGAGATCTCCACAGACGGTGTACGGGCGACCGTGGTCTGCGGCTCCTCCCGGTTCACACTCCACACCCTGCCTGTGGAGGAGTACCCGGCCCTGCCGCAGATGCCGAACGCGACGGGCACGGTCCCCGGCGAGGTCTTCGCCTCCGCGGCCGCGCAGGTGGCCATCGCGGCCGGCCGTGACGACACGCTGCCCGTCCTCACGGGTGTGCGCATCGAGATCGAGGGCGACACCGTCACGCTGGCGTCCACCGACCGCTACCGCTTCGCGGTCCGCGAGTTCCTGTGGAAGCCGGAGAACCCGGAGGCCTCCGCGGTCGCCTTGGTGCCCGCCAAGACGCTCCTGGACACCGCCAAGGCTCTGACCAGCGGCGACCAGGTGATCCTGGCGCTGTCCGGCTCGGGCTCGGGCGAGGGCCTGATCGGCTTCGAGGGCGCGGGGCGTCGCACGACGACCCGTCTGCTGGAGGGCGACCTCCCGAAGTACCGTTCGCTGTTCCCGACGGAGTTCAACAGCGTCGCCGTCATCGAGACCGCCCCCTTCGTGGAGGCCGTCAAGCGTGTGGCCCTGGTCGCCGAGCGCAACACCCCGGTGCGGCTCAGCTTCGAGCAGGGCGTGCTGATCCTGGAGGCCGGTTCCAGCGACGACGCACAGGCTGTGGAGCGGGTCGACGCCCAGCTGGAGGGCGACGACGTGTCGATCGCCTTCAACCCGACGTTCCTGCTGGACGGCCTGAGCGCGATCGACTCCCCGGTCGCGCAGCTGTCCTTCACGACGTCCACTAAGCCCGCGCTGCTCAGCGGCAAGCCGGCGCTGGACGCGGAGGCGGACGACGCCTACAAGTACCTGATCATGCCGGTGCGGCTCAGCGGCTGAGCGCTCGGAAGCGGCCCCTGGTTGTCCACAGGCTGGAGGTAAAGCTGCAGGTGAGGGCCTACGACTGAGCGCGTATGCCCACAGATGTGCGCGAGCGTCCGGGTTTAGGCTCGGACGCGGCACGCGAGTGCTGTAACGCCACGTCGGACACCTGTACCCCTAAGGAAGACAACTGATGGAGCTCGGTCTCGTCGGCCTCGGCAAGATGGGCGGCAACATGCGCGAGCGGATCCGCCGCGCGGGCCACACCGTCCTCGGATACGACCGCAACGCGGATCTCGCCGATGTCCACAGCTTGGAGGAGCTTGTGGGCAAGCTCGGCGGCCCCCGCGTGATCTGGGTGATGGTCCCGGCAGGCGAGGCCACGCAGTCCACGATCGACGAGCTCGCCGATCTGCTGGAGCCCGGTGACGTCGTCGTGGACGGCGGCAACTCCCGCTGGACCGACGACGAGAAGCACGCCGCGGAGCTGGCGGCGAAGGGCATCGGCTTCGTCGACTGCGGTGTCTCCGGCGGCGTCTGGGGCCTGGAGAACGGCTACGCGCTGATGTACGGCGGCGACAAGGAGAACGTCGCCAAGGTGCAGCCGGTCTTCGACGCCCTCAAGCCGACGGGCGACTTCGGCGCCGTACACGCGGGCAAGGTCGGCGCCGGCCACTTCGCGAAGATGGTCCACAACGGCATCGAGTACGCGATGATGCAGGCCTACGCCGAGGGCTGGGAACTCCTGGAGAAGGTCGACTCCGTGACCGACGTCCGGGACGTCTTCCGCTCCTGGCAGGAGGGCACGGTCATCCGTTCCTGGCTGCTGGACCTCGCGGTCAACGCGCTCGACGAGGACGAGCACCTGGACGGGCTCCGGGGTTATGCGCAGGACTCCGGCGAGGGACGCTGGACCGTGGAGGCCGCGATCGACCACGCGGTGCCGCTGCCGGCGATCACCGCGTCGCTGTTCGCGCGGTTCGCCTCCCGCCAGGAGGACTCGCCTCAGATGAAGATGATCGCGGCGCTGCGGAACCAGTTCGGCGGCCACGCGGTCGAGAAGAAGTAGCACGCGACCGAGAGCACGTAAGCAACACCCGAGGGCCTGGGAGGTCGGCGAAACGACCATGCACGTCACGCATCTGTCGCTGGCCGACTTCCGCTCCTATCCCCGGGTCGAGGTCCCGCTCGATCCGGGGGTGACGGCCTTCGTCGGGCCGAACGGGCAGGGCAAGACCAACCTCGTCGAGGCTGTCGGCTATCTCGCCACCCTCGGCAGCCACCGGGTCTCCTCCGACGCTCCCCTGGTCCGCATGGGCGCCGAGCGCGCGATCATCCGGGCCCAGGTCCGGCAGGGTGAGAGGCAGCAGCTGGTCGAGCTGGAGCTGAACCCGGGGCGCGCCAACCGGGCCCGTATCAACAGGTCCTCGCAGGTCAAGCCGCGTGACGTGCTGGGGATCGTACGGACCGTCCTGTTCGCGCCCGAGGATCTCGCCCTGGTCAAGGGCGATCCCGGTGAGCGGCGGCGCTTCCTCGACGAGCTGATCACCGCCCGTTCCCCGCGTATGGCCGGGGTCCGTTCGGACTACGACCGGGTCCTCAAGCAGCGCAACACCCTGCTGAAGTCGGCCGCGCTGGCTCGCAGGCACGGCGGCCGCAGCATGGACATGTCCACGCTGGACATCTGGGACCAGCACCTGGCGCGTGCGGGCGCCGAGCTGCTCGCCCAGCGGCTGGATCTGATCGCCGCCGTCCAGCCGCTGGCAGACAAGGCGTACGAGCAGCTCGCCCCCGGCGGCGGCCCGATAGCCCTGGAGTACAAGCCGTCCGCGCCGGGCGAGGCGCATACCCGCGAGGACCTGTTCGAACAGCTGATGGCCGCGCTCGCCGAAGCCCGCAAGCAGGAGATCGAGCGGGGCGTCACGCTGGTCGGCCCGCACCGGGACGATCTCCAGCTGAAGCTCGGCCAGCTGCCTGCCAAGGGCTACGCCTCGCACGGCGAGTCCTGGTCCTACGCGCTGGCCTTGCGGCTGGCCTCGTACGATCTGCTGCGTGCCGAGGGCAATGAGCCGGTGCTGGTGCTCGACGATGTCTTCGCCGAGCTGGACACCCGCCGCCGGGAGCGCCTCGCGGAGCTGGTCGCGCCCGGCGAGCAGGTCCTGGTGACGGCCGCGGTCGACGATGACGTACCGCATGTGCTGTCGGGGACACGGTTCGCCGTGTCCGAGGGGGCGGTGGAGCGCGTATGAGCGCGCAGGAGCCGAAGAACACGCCTGAGCCGGAGAACACGCCTGAGCCCTCCGGCGTCGACCTCGCGCGCGTGGCGCTCCGCGCGGCGAAGGAGGCCGCACGCGCGCGTGGGGACGCGGCGCAGCAGAAGAAGCAGGCGCGCCGCGGCGGGCTGCGGTCCGGCGCGCGTGCCGACGGCCGCGATCCGATGGCGCTCGGCTCGGCGATCAACCGGCTGATCACCGAGCGCGGCTGGGAGGCGCCGGCCGCGGTGGGCGGTGTGATGGGCCGCTGGCCGCAGATCGTCGGCGAGGACGTGGCGAACCACTGTGTGCCGGAGAGGTACGACGAGGACGAGCACGTCCTGGTCGTGCGCTGCGACTCGACGGCCTGGGCGACGAACCTGCGGCTGCTCGCCCCGACTCTGGTCGCCCGTCTCAACGAGGACCTGGGCCACGGCACCGTGCGGCAGATCAAGGTCTTGGGTCCCAGTGTCCCCACCCGCCGCTACGGCCCCCTGCGCGCCCCGGGCAGCAGTGGTCCTGGCGATACCTACAGGTGACTTACCTCACGTCTCATGGGGTCGGCGGGGCCCTGTCGCAGCCGTTCCGAGCACCCGTTTCCGCCACCGCACACGGTTGCGAACAGCGACCTGACTCCGAAGTAGCCAAGGGTTGACGGCCGGAAGCGCTGAGTGCCTCCGTGAGCCTCTTGGAGCCCCCATCCGCATATCGGGAGTCGGGGAAGACCCGTCGAGGGCGGCACATGCGGACTCAGGTACCGGCAAACCCCCATCAGTGTCAGTGCTACCGGTAGACTGGAGGCAATCCCGCCCCACTCGCTGGGGACCGTCCGGGAAAAGCTGAGCAACGCTGATCAAGGCTTACCAACGCAACATGCCGCAGCCGCTCCGGCAACCCGCCGACGAGCCCGGCTCGTGCTGTGCCAGAAAGGGCGCTTCGTGGCCGATTCCGGCAACCCCAACGAGAACATCCCGTCCACCGACGAAGGCGTGAGCAGCGAGGCGATCACCTCCAACGGCGAGGTCACCGCCTCGTACGACGCCAGTGCCATCACCGTCCTCGAGGGTCTGGACGCGGTCCGCAAGCGGCCCGGCATGTACATCGGCTCGACCGGTGAGCGCGGCCTGCACCACCTGGTGCAGGAGGTCGTCGACAACTCCGTCGACGAGGCGCTGGCCGGGCACGCGGACACGATCGACGTGACGATCCTCGCCGACGGCGGCGTACGGGTCGTGGACAACGGCCGTGGCATCCCGGTGGGCATCGTGCCGACCGAGGGCAAGCCGGCCGTCGAGGTCGTGCTGACCGTGCTGCACGCGGGCGGCAAGTTCGGCGGCGGCGGCTACGCGGTCTCCGGTGGTCTGCACGGCGTCGGCGTGTCCGTGGTGAACGCCCTGTCGACCAAGGTCGCCGTCGAGGTCAAGACGGACGGCTACCGCTGGACGCAGGACTACAAGCTGGGCGTCCCGACGGCCCCGCTCGCCCAGCACGAGGCCACCGAAGAGCACGGCACCACGGTCACCTTCTGGGCCGACCCGGACATCTTCGAGACCACGAACTACTCCTTCGAGACGCTGTCGCGGCGCTTCCAGGAGATGGCGTTCCTCAACAAGGGGCTGCGGATCAACCTCGCCGACGAGCGCGAGTCGGCGAAGGCCACGGCCGGTGCGGACGAGGCCGGCGAGGACGAGAAGCACGAGGTCAAGGCCGTCTCGTACCACTACGAGGGCGGCATCGTCGACTTCGTGACGTACCTCAACTCCCGCAAGGGAGACGTGGTGCACCCCACCGTGATCGACCTGGAGGCCGAGGACAAGGACAAGCACCTGTCCCTCGAGGTCGCCATGCAGTGGAACGGCGGCTACACCGAGGGTGTGTACTCCTTCGCCAACATCATCCACACGCACGAGGGCGGTACGCACGAGGAGGGCTTCCGGTCGGCGCTGACCTCGCTGATCAACAAGTACGCGCGCGACAAGCGGCTGCTGCGCGAGAAGGACGACAACCTCACCGGTGACGACATCCGCGAGGGTCTGACCGCGATCATCTCGGTCAAGCTGAGCGAGCCCCAGTTCGAGGGCCAGACGAAGACCAAGCTGGGCAACACCGAGGTCAAGACCTTCGTCCAGCGCGTCGTCTACGAGCACCTGGCCGACTGGCTGGACCGCAACCCCAACGAGGCCGCGGACATCATCCGCAAGGGCATCCAGGCGGCCACCGCGCGCGTGGCGGCCCGCAAGGCGCGCGACCTGACGCGCCGCAAGGGCCTGCTGGAGACGGCCTCCCTCCCGGGCAAGCTGAGCGACTGCCAGTCGAACGACCCCACCAAGTGCGAGATCTTCATCGTCGAGGGTGACTCCGCCGGCGGCTCGGCCAAGTCCGGCCGCAACCCCGAGTACCAGGCGATCCTCCCGATCCGAGGCAAGATCCTCAACGTCGAGAAGGCGCGGATCGACAAGATCCTGCAGAACCAGGAGATCCAGGCGCTGATCTCCGCCTTCGGCACCGGGGTCCACGAGGACTTCGACATCGAGAAGCTCCGCTATCACAAGATCATCCTGATGGCGGACGCCGACGTCGACGGCCAGCACATCAACACCCTGCTGCTGACCTTCCTGTTCCGCTTCATGCGGCCGCTGGTCGAGGCCGGGCACGTGTACCTCTCCCGTCCGCCGCTCTACAAGATCAAGTGGGGCAAGGACGACTTCGAGTACGCGTACTCCGACCGCGAGCGCGACGCCCTCATCGAGATGGGCCGCAACGCCGGCAAGCGCATCAAGGACGACTCCGTGCAGCGCTTCAAGGGTCTCGGTGAGATGAACGCCGAGGAGCTGCGCATCACGACCATGGACCAGGAGCACCGCGTCCTCGGCCAGGTCACCCTCGACGACGCCGCCCAGGCCGACGACCTGTTCTCGGTCCTCATGGGCGAGGACGTCGAGGCCCGCCGCGCGTTCATCCAGCGCAACGCCAAGGACGTCCGCTTCCTCGACATCTGAGTCGGTCTCAGCTGACCGCACCAGGAAGGACCTTCACCAGCAATGACCGACGAGAACACTCCTGTGACGACGCCCGAGGGTGACGCCCTCGCCATGCGCGTCGAGCCCGTCGGGCTCGAGACGGAGATGCAGCGCTCGTACCTCGACTACGCGATGTCCGTCATCGTCTCGCGTGCGCTGCCGGACGTCCGGGACGGCCTCAAGCCCGTCCACCGGCGTGTCCTGTACGCCATGTACGACGGCGGCTACCGCCCCGAGCGCGGCTTCTACAAGTGCGCCCGCGTCGTCGGCGACGTCATGGGCAACTACCACCCGCACGGCGACTCCTCCATCTACGACGCGCTGGTCCGCCTCGCGCAGCCGTGGTCGATGCGCATGCCGCTCGTCGACTCCAACGGCAACTTCGGTTCCCCGGGCAACGACCCGGCCGCGGCCATGCGGTACACCGAGTGCAAGATGGCGCCGCTGTCGATGGAGATGGTCCGCGACATCGACGAGGAGACCGTCGACTTCACGGACAACTACGACGGCCGCTCCCAGGAGCCGACCGTCCTGCCGGCCCGCTTCCCGAACCTGCTGATCAACGGCTCGGCCGGTATCGCGGTCGGCATGGCGACCAACATCCCGCCGCACAACCTCCGCGAGGTCGCGGCCGGCGCCCAGTGGTACCTGGAGAACCCCGAGGCCTCGCACGAGGACCTCCTGGACGCGCTGCTCGAGCGCATCAAGGGCCCCGACTTCCCGACCGGCGCGCTGGTCGTCGGCCGCAAGGGCATCGAGGAGGCGTACCGCACGGGCCGCGGCTCCATCACCATGCGCGCGGTCATCGAGGTCGAGGAGATCCAGAACCGCCAGTGCCTGGTGGTGACGGAGCTGCCGTACCAGGTCAACCCGGACAACCTCGCGCAGAAGATCGCCGACCTGGTGAAGGACGGCAAGATCGGCGGCATCGCCGACGTCCGTGACGAGACGTCGTCGCGCACGGGCCAGCGCCTGGTCATCGTGCTGAAGCGGGACGCGGTCGCCAAGGTCGTCCTGAACAACCTGTACAAGCACACCGACCTGCAGACGAACTTCGGCGCCAACATGCTGGCGCTGGTCGACGGCGTGCCGCGCACGCTCTCGCTCGACGCGTTCATCCGCCACTGGGTGACGCACCAGATCGAGGTCATCGTCCGCCGTACGCGCTTCCGGCTGCGCAAGGCGGAGGAGCGGGCGCACATCCTGCGCGGTCTGCTGAAGGCCCTGGACGCCATCGACGAGGTCATCGCGCTGATCCGGCGCAGTGACACCGTCGAGATCGCGCGCCACGGCCTGATGGACCTCCTGGAGATCGACGAGATCCAGGCCAACGCCATCCTCGAGATGCAGCTGCGCCGGCTCGCCGCCCTGGAGCGCCAGAAGATCGTCCAGGAGCACGACGAGCTCCAGGCGAAGATCAACGAGTACAACGAGATCCTCGCCAGCCCGGTCCGCCAGCGCGGGATCGTCAGCGAGGAGCTGGCCGCGATCGTCGAGAAGTACGGCGACGACCGGCAGACCAAGCTGATCCCGTACGAGGGCGACATGTCCATCGAGGACCTGATCGCCGAGGAGGACATCGTCGTCACGGTCACCCGGGGCGGCTACATCAAGCGCACCAAGACCGACGACTACCGGGCCCAGAAGCGCGGCGGCAAGGGCGTGCGCGGCACGAAGCTCAAGGAAGACGACATCGTCGACCACTTCTTCGTGTCCACCACGCACCACTGGCTGCTGTTCTTCACCAACAAGGGCCGCGTCTACCGCGTCAAGGGCTACGAGCTGCCCGACGCCGGCCGGGACGCGCGGGGTCAGCACGTCGCGAACCTGCTCGCCTTCCAGCCGGACGAGGCGATCGCCGAGATCCTGGCGATCCGCGACTACGAGGCGGTTCCCTACCTCGTCCTGGCCACCAAGGCCGGACTGGTGAAGAAGACGCCTCTGAAGGATTACGATTCGCCCCGTTCCGGCGGTGTGATCGCGATCAACCTCCGTGAGCAGGAGGACGGTTCGGACGACGAACTGATCGGAGCCGAACTGGTCTCGGCAGACGACGATCTGCTTCTGATCAGCAAGAAGGCCCAATCGATCAGGTTCACCGCGTCGGACGAAACCCTGCGACCCATGGGCCGTGCCACCTCGGGTGTCAAGGGCATGAGCTTCCGCGAGAGCGACGAGCTGCTCTCGATGAATGTTGTTCGACCCGGTACGTTCGTGTTCACTGCCACAGACGGCGGGTACGCGAAGCGGACCAACGTCGACGAGTACCGCGTCCAGGGTCGCGGCGGCCTCGGCATCAAGGCCGCCAAGATCGTCGAGGACCGAGGCTCCCTCGTCGGCGCGCTGGTGGTCGAGGAGACCGACGAGATCCTCGCCATCACGCTGTCGGGCGGTGTGATTCGTACGCGAGTCAACGAGATCAGGGAAACCGGCCGTGACACCATGGGCGTCCAACTGATCAATCTGGGCAAGCGCGATGCCGTGGTCGGCATCGCTCGCAACGCCGAGGCGGGACGCGAGGCGGAAGAGGTCGACGGCGACATCGTGGTCGACGAGACCGCCGAAGGCGCCGCGACCACCGGCACGGACGAGGGTGAGGCGCCCTCGTCCGAGTAGCACGAGGAGTGAGTCAGCGTGAGCGGAGCCACGGGCGCCGGACCGAGCGGTACCTCGACGGGTACGGACACGGACGACGGCGGCCGTGGCTCCGCCGCGCGTGCTGCGGACCCGCACACGACCAACCTGAAGGCGGTCAAGCCGGCCGACAAGGACGACTCGACCTCGCCTGACACGCAGAAATCCCAGGGGGGAAGTGTGACGGACACCCGAGGTCCGCAGACCCAGCAGCACAGTGCTGGAGCGGGCCCGGCCGCATCCGGCGCCCAGCCACAACCGCAGCCCCAGCCGCAGCCCAAGGGGGCCGAGACGGCTTCTCCGCTGCCGGGGGAACGGCAGGCACAGCAGCAGGCCGGGCCGTACCACCCGCCGCAGGCCTATCCGGCACAGCAGCAGGCGGCGGCCGGTGCCGGTGGCGGCGCGGGCGGGGTGGGTGGCGCGGGTGCTTCCGCCGGGGCCGTACGGCGTCCCCGTACGGGAACGCGCACGGTGCCCCGCGTCCGCAAGGCGCGGCTGCGGGTGTCCAAGGCCGACCCCTGGTCGGTGATGAAGGTCAGCTTCCTGCTCTCCATCGCGCTGGGCATCTGCACGATCGTCGCGGCCGCCGTGCTGTGGATGGTGATGGACGCGATGGGCGTCTTCTCGACGGTCGGCGGCACGATCTCCGAGGCCACCGGCTCGAACGAGTCCAACGGCTTCGACCTGCAGGCCTTCCTGTCGCTGCCCAACGTCCTGATGTTCACCTCGGTCATCGCGGTCATCGACGTCGTCCTGGCGACGGCCCTCGCGACCCTCGGCGCGTTCATCTACAACCTGTCCGCGGGCTTCGTCGGCGGTGTGGAGCTGACGCTCGCCGAGGACGAGTGACATGACGCGTGACACGGCTCTTTGACATGGATTGACGTAGTCCCGACAACCGATTTTGGGACTGCCCATGTCGTGCGCTAATCTTCAGGAGTCAGCGCGCGGGACACACCCCGCACAGCGCGGCGGGGCTATAGCTCAGTTGGTTAGAGCGCATCCCTGATAAGGATGAGGCCACAGGTTCAAATCCTGTTAGCCCCACCAGCATGGTGAACCCCCAACCGGTAGCGGTTGGGGGTTTTCTGCGTCCCGAGGGGGGCGTGGCGTGGGCGGGGTAGCGGGACATGAAGAAGCCCGGCTGCTCTGTCGAGCCGCCGGGCCTGTACGCAGGGTCGCCGTTCGGATGGGATGGTCCGGGGATTTCAGCGCTGGAGGGGAGCGAGGTAGTCCGCCATGGGGTCCGACTCCGCGTCGGTGCCCGCGAGCGGGCGGTGGCGGCAGCGGGGGGTCTTGCCGTGGGCCTCGGCCCGGATGCGCTGTTTCATCGTGGGGGGCAGGGCTTTCGCCAGGGATGCGGGAGACGTCGCCGATGCCGTTCGCTGGTGCGGGATGCGCTCGATGTTGCGCCCCGGCTCGCTCTGCGCTACCGCCGGAGTGGCGGTCGTGCTGACGAATCCGAGCTTCGTGCACAGCGCCAGGAAGGCGGTGACGATGGCGGTCCACAGCTTCATGACCTTGTTCCGGGCCATGGCCCCTCACTTTCGGGTCGGGCGATTTGCGTACTTTCCTCATGATGTGTATGAGGGCTGAGAAGTGGTGGACCGACGCCCGTGGCGCGGCGATGTTCCGATGAACACCACTCGGATGGGCGCAAGAGGGGTGAAAATGTGAGGAGAGAGGAGAAGGGGGCCCAAAGTAACCGTCCGTCGGGGTGTGATCACCCTCCGATCGGAGCGGCGAACTCCGCTTCTATCCCGGTTCCCGGGAAGGGAGTTGAGGTCCGACTCAGGTCACCGATCGGTATCGGTCGGTGTGTATAGTCGGGCGCCAGAGGTCCCCTACGTCAACGAAAGACGAGGTCGCGCGGTGAAGAAGCTTCTCCTGGTCGCACTGGCCGCCATCGGCGGGCTCCTCGTGTACCGCCAGATCCAGGCGGATCGCGCCGAGCAGGACCTGTGGACGGAGGCGACCGACTCCGTGCCCACGGGTTCGTGAGTCACGACATCCCAGACCGAGCACACCCCCGGCCGCCTCGCGGTCGGGGTTTTGTGTGTCCTGGAGCCGGCCGTGCGGGCAGGATGGGCCACGGCTCGCGGGTTCATGGTGGTGCGGTCCGGTGACGTGGAGCCCGGTGACGTGAGGTCCGGTGACGTGAGGGGTGGCGCGTGAGGGGACGGTGTCGTACGGCGTGGGGGCGCGAGGGCGTGCGGCGCGGTCGTCCGGTGGTGGCCGTGCGCCTGGGGGGCGTGCGCCTGGGGGTCGTCGGGGTGGTGCTGGGCGCGATGGCTTCCGTGACGCCTGTACCGGCCGCCCTGGCCGCTGCCGGGGCCTCCGGGGAGGCCTCCGGGGCGGCCGCGACGCCGGGCCCGTACGCCTTCGCCGACGGCGCCCGGAGCGTCGACGGGGCGAGGAGCACCGCGGACGCCGAGATCCTGCAGCCCGGCACCGCCTACAAGAGCTCGCTCCCGAGCAGCGGCAAGGTCAGCTACAGCATCGAACTCGACGCCGCGTCGAACGCGTATGTGTCCGTCACCGCCGCCCCCTCCCCCGACAGCACCGTCTCCGTCATCGACGGGCTGAGGGTGTCCGTCCAGGACGCCGAGGGCAACTCCTGCTCCGTCGACACCGCGAGCTTCGGCGCCGCCCGTAGTCCGCATCCGATCGCGGCGTGGGGCATGCGCGAGATCTCGCCGACCAAGGCCCTGTGCCGCAAGGCCGGCACC
Source organism: Streptomyces sp. NPDC008137 (assembly GCF_042957035.1). Classification (NCBI taxonomy): domain Bacteria; kingdom Bacillati; phylum Actinomycetota; class Actinomycetes; order Kitasatosporales; family Streptomycetaceae; genus Streptomyces; species Streptomyces sp. NPDC008137. Next base: position 295,050 of record NZ_JBIBHN010000009.1, read on the forward strand.
TATTACGTGTCCGTCGAGCGGGTCGACCCGAAGGGCGAGGGCTCCTCGCCGGACGCCTGGGACCTGGAGCTTCTCGCCATGACGGAGCCGCGGACGGCGAAGGACGGGCCGACCGGCGCGCCCGAGGTGTGGAACTCCGCCACGCCCCAGCCGATCCAGGGGAAGGCCGAGCGCCGCGAGGGCGGTGCGGGGTTCGCCGGGGCGACCCCCCTCGACCAGGGCGTCTGGCGGGACCACATCCGGCCCGGCCAGACGGTCTTCTACGAGGTGCCGCTCGACTGGGGTCGGCAGCTCCACGCCACCGCCGAACTGGGCAGTACGGACTCCGGCGGCACCGGCTACACGTCCGGCGCCCTGGACCTGGCCCTCTACAACCCCGCCCGCGGGCACGTCGCCGATGTGAGCGTCGGCTACGACGGCGATCAGAACGCCGGCAGCCTGCCTCCTCTGCCGCCGGTCGACCACGCCAACCGCAACGCGGCCACGGCCCAGGTCAGCGCCATGCGCTTCGCCGGCTCCTACTACCTCGTCGCGCATCTCGCGGAGAGCGTCGCCGACACCTTCGGGGACGGGCCGTTCGCGATGACGCTGCGCGTCCGGGTGAGCGGAGCGGCGAAGAGCGGGCCCGAGTATGTGGGGGAGTCCGAGCCTGCCGGTGTCTTCGAGGTCTCGGACCAGGAGCGTGAGGCGGCGGCGGAGGGCGTGGCAGGGGGCGGCGACACCGCGATGCGGGCGGTCGCCGTGGGCGGGATCGGCACCGGGAGCGCGCTGCTGGTGGGGCTCGGGGTGTGGACCGTGATGGCCCGTCGGCGGAGCGCTGCCCAGTAGCGCCGGCCCCTCGCCGGTCGCTCGCAGGTTCCTCGCCGGGGCTGATGCCCGCGCGGGACCGGCCGCGGGCTCAGATGCGCGTCAGGGCCCAGAAGCCGACGGCGTAGCAGGCCAGGGCGAGCAGCAGGAGCGGAACCGCCACCTTGGCCGGAGGGCCGGGGCGGCGGCGCTGCCGTACCGCGCGATGCCGGGAAGCGGCCCGGGCGGGTGGAGGGGCCTGTGGGACCTGTGGGACCTGTGGGGCGTGATGTGGGGTCTGGGCGGTGTATGAGGCCGTGGAGGTGCCGGTGGAGTAGTGCGCTGTGGGGGGCAGAGGCTGGCCGGGGTGGCTCGCGTGACCGGAGTACGCCGGTGGGAGCGGCTGGGAGGTGTGCAGCCGGTGGGTGGTGTCGTAGGGGGAGACGGGCGGCTCCGGCGGGTGCGGGGCTTGTGCGTCGTGGGGCCGGGCGTCGGGCGTGGGGGAGGAGGTGCCGGTGGCCTGCGGAGGCGGCAGGTGGAAGCTGCCCGTGTCCGACATGGAGGGCGGCTGAGCAGGGGTGGACGGGGTGGCTGACGGGCCGGGATCCCCGGGGACCTGGCGGGGGTCGCGCTGTGCGGCCTCCTGGCCAGGGGCCGACCTGGCACGGCCGTTGTCGTCCGGCGGCGCCGCGTCCCGCCCGGGGCCGGACGGCTCTCCCCTCCGGTCCGTGCGGCCCAGCCCCCGCGCTCTCTCCAGTGGGCCCTCGGGGGCGAACCCCGGGGGAAGCGGGCCGAGTTGGTCGAAGATCTCGATCAGCTCGTCGTCCGGGCCGGGCTCCGGGAGGAGCTCCGCTGCGGCGGCGAGCGCCTTGCGCGCCCCCGTGGCCGTACGGAACCGCGCCTGCGGGTCCGGCTGCAGCAGCATGGCCACCACCTGCCACAACGGCTCGGGAATGCCCTGGGGCGCACCGGGTGTCCCATGCTCGGCGAAGTACTGGATGAGCGCCTTGCTGTCCGGCTTGGCCCCCTCCAGCAGATACAGCGCGACCAGTCCCGCGCCGAACAGGTCGGCGGGGAAGTCGGGTTCGGCGCCCATCAACTGCTCGGGCGCGAGATAGCCGGGCGTTCCCACCACGAGGTTGGTCTCCGTCAGGCGGGGCTCGCCCAGCCGCATCGCGATGCCGAAGTCCGACAGCCGCAGCCGCGGCCGGCCCGTGCCGGTGGCCTCCAGCAGCACGTTGGCGGGTTTGACGTCACGGTGCACGACATCCTCCGCGTGCACCGCGGCCAGCCCCGCCAGCAGTTGGTCGAGCAGAGTGCAGACGAAGGCCGGGGGCAGGGGGCCGTAGTCCCCGACGAGATGGACCAGGGAACCGCCGGCCACCAGGTCCATGGTGAAGAGGACCTTGTCGTCGTCGGCGGCCCAGCTGGAGGGAGCGAGCACATGCGGGTGGTCGATCCGCAGGGCCTGCTCGCGCACGAAGCGCAGCAGCGAGTGCGCGTCGCTCTGGAGCAGGACCTTGGCGGCCACGTAGCGACCGCGGCGGTGGTCCCAGGCGCGCCAGACGGCACCGACCCCTCCGCGCCCGATCGGGTCGACCAGTTCGTACCGTCCGGCGAAGACCTCACCCATGGCTGTACGTCGCTCCTCCCCCTGCGGCTACCCCCCTTGCTTCCCCCTCACCGGGTGTTGCGACTCCCCGACGAGCGAGACCAATCCCCCGATGAGTGATACGACCCCCGATGAGCGATACGACTCCCCCGTCGCGACCCCCGTTGCGCGGGAGAACCCGCTCGCGCCGACCGGTCCCCCGTGCGTGACACGCCCCCTCGTGTCCGCCCGTGCCGTGCGTTGTCCCCCGTCACGCCGGTCGGTGTCCCCCGTCAGATCACCCCGCTCGGCTGCCGAACCCCCTTCGGCTGCCGGGCGGTGCGATCAGCTCTGGTGGGACTGGTAGTGCGCCACCGCGTCCGAGGTACGGCCGGCGCCGTACACCCGGAGGAACTCTGCCAGTTCCGGGTGGGTCGGGGCGAGGGTCTCCGCGGCGTCGATGATGTCGCCCGCCGCCGCGACCGAGCGCAGCAGCGACTGGATCTCGCGGACCACGCGCTTGACCGTGGGCGCTCCCGAACTGGTCGTCGTCTGTGTGGTGTTGCTCAACACCGAGCCCCCCTGTGACTTCTTGATCTCCTCCATGCGCTCAGTGGCCTCGGCCGCGCTCACGCTGCCGTCCGCGACCTGCCCCGCCAGGTCCTGCAGCAGCTGCACGCGCTGCACGACGGCCGGGTTGCCGATCTTCGCCCGCTGCCCGCTCATCAGCTGCGACAGCATGGGTGCGGACAGTCCAAGAACCCCCGCGAGACGAGCCTGGTTGAGACCAAGATCGTCGATGAGCCTACGGAAGAGCGCCCCCAACGGCTCCCCGTACCAGTTCCGCTGCAGTTCCCGCGCTCTTGCGGTGGCTTCCTGCTGTGCGGCGTCCATTGCGTCTCCCCATCGCTTCCCCATGTACGGCGGTTCGCGGTAGCGAACCACGCCGAGCATCTTACGGAGAGTGGTCGGCGACGGGGACCCCCAATCTTTTTGCGGAATCACGGGGGTGACCCGGTACTCTGGTCTCCGACGCCCGCCGGGACATGCTTCGTCCGGGCGGATGTCTCCTTCCGGGGCCTTAGCTCAGTTGGTAGAGCGCTGTCTTTGCATGGCAGATGTCAGGGGTTCGACTCCCCTAGGCTCCACACGTTGCACCCCTCTGAACTGCGGAAACACAGTCAGGGGGGTGTTTTTTGTCCCCAACCGGTGTCCGAGCAGGCGCGGCAGGTGTTCGACGAGGAAGACCAATGGCTCGCCGCAAGTTGAGTATCTGGGGTGCGAGTGATCCCGGCGACGCCACCTTGAGCCCCGCCGTGCTGTTTCACGTGAAACAGCACGGCGGGACGGGAGACCCTCACGCCCGGCTCTCAAAGCCGGACCTCGAATCTCCCGCCCCGCCGTGCTGGTGCCCGGCGGCCGTCAGGAACGGTCGTCGCGCCGAGCGGCCTCGTCCTCGGCCTGCTTGGCCTCGACCTCCGGGTCCAGGACCGACTGGCCGCTGCCGTCCACGGAGGACAACCGGCCCGACTCGGGAACCTCGGTCGCGGCGGGCGGCTCCACCAGCCAGTCAGGGTTGGCCTGCTTGTCCCACCACTTCCAGGCGGCGAAGGCACCACCGGCGAGAGCACCCAGAATCGCCAGCGTCTTCACGGCGCGGCCGGCCCTCGCCCGACGTTCCTGCTTGCGGACCAGCTTCTGGATCTCCTTCGACGAGACCTGACCGCGCAGCGCGGCCATCGCGGCCACACTCCGGGCGGCGGCCTCGGTCGTGACGGGCCCGGCCGCGGCCATCGCCTGCTCAAGCCTCGGGCGGGAGTAGTCCGCCGCCTGCTTCGCGGCCTTGCGCGTACGGACGGCGGCTTCGTGGGCGGCCTGGTCGACCTTCGGCGGCACATGGGTACGGGCCTGCTCCAGATACGGCTGCACATGGGCGCCGTACTGAACGCGTGCCTGTCCGGCGGCCTGGGTCACCTTGGGTGCCAGCCGTACGCGTGCCTCGTGTGCGTAGTGCGTTGCCCTGTCCTTGGCCGTGTCGGCGTAGGGCGCCACCACTTCCGCGGCGTGCAGCACGCTGTCCTTCGCCGAACCGGTCGCGGCGCGCACGCTGTCGATGCGGGTCACGGGTTCCTCCTCCTCGGTGGCGTACGGTATTTCGACTTTCCACCCTTTTACGGATCATGCCTCCGGGAGCGCCGCCAGGCATGCGCGGACGGGCATCCGGGTCACGGGAAACGGCCCCGGGCCCTCTCGGGCCGAAAACCGATCACGTGCAATAGCGGATGAATCGGGGGCAACAGGAGCTTGTCGTCGACAATGCCACGGATCGACGTCGAGCGCCCCCGCCCCGGGACTACTCGACTGGATTTCCGCAACCGATCGGCCCGGTTCCCCCCCCGGCGAACGGAGGTCAGGCGACGTGGAGCGCCGTCCATGCGAGGATCAGGGAGTCACGGAAAGACAACGGAAGGCAGGATCGTGGCTGAGCAGCTCTACGCCACCCTGAAGACCAACCACGGCGACATCGAAGTCCGGCTTCTGCCGAACCACGCCCCCAAGACGGTCAAGAACTTCGTCGAGCTCGCCCAGGGCGAGCGGGAGTGGACCCACCCCGAGACGGGGAAGAAGTCCACGGACAGGCTCTACGACGGTACGGTCTTCCACCGGGTGATCAGTGGCTTCATGATCCAGGGCGGTGACCCGCTGGGCAACGGCACCGGCGGTCCCGGCTACCAGTTCGAGGACGAGTTCCACCCGGACCTGCGCTTCGACAAGCCCTACCTGCTGGCGATGGCCAACGCCGGCCCGGGCACCAACGGCTCGCAGTTCTTCGTCACCGTCTCCCCGACGGCATGGCTGAACCGCAAGCACACCATCTTCGGCGAGGTCACCGACGCGGCCAGCCAGAAGGTCGTGGACACCATCGCCGCGATCCAGACGAACCCGCGCACCGACCGCCCGGTCAACGACGTGGTCATCGAGTCGGTCGTCATCGAGACGCGCTGAGCACGAAGGCCCCCACAGGGGAACCAATCGCCCCGCTCATCCGTAAGGATGAGCGGGGCGGGGCTTTTCCCACCACGGCTTTCACGACCCACGGCAGGACCCACGGCAAGACCCGCGGCAGGACCAACGGCCACCGGGTCTCAGGACCAACGGCCACCGGGTCTCAGGACCCACGGCTTCCACCACAGAACCACGGCTTCCACGACATAGGGGATCTCATGGACGACCAGGCTGCGGGCAGCCCGCAGGACGCCCACAGCGTCCCCATGTGCTACCGCCACCCGGACCGCGAGACCGGCATCCGCTGCACCCGCTGCGAGCGCCCGATCTGCCCCGAGTGCATGGTCAACGCCTCCGTCGGATTCCAGTGCCCCGAATGCGTCCGCACCGGCTCCGGCACAGGGCACTCGCCCACGGCCGCCATGCCCCGGACGATGGCGGGCGGCGCGATCGCCTCCGACCCCCGACTGCTGACCAAGATCCTCATCGGCATCAACCTGGCGGTGTTCATCGCCGTGCAGGTCCGCGAGTCGATCCTCACCGACATCGTCCTGCTCGGCGCCTGGCCGCCGGCGCCCTTCACACCCACCCAGGGCGTGGCGGGAGGCGAGTGGTACCGCATGGTGACCTCGATGTTCACGCACCAGGAGATCTGGCACATCGCGTTCAACATGCTCAGCCTGTGGTGGCTCGGCGGCCCGCTCGAAGCGGCCCTCGGCCGTGTCCGCTACCTCGCGCTCTACCTGGTCTCAGGTCTCGCGGGCAGTGCCCTGGCCTATCTGCTGGCCTCCCCGAACACGGCCACGCTGGGCGCCTCGGGCGCGATCTTCGGCCTCTTCGGCGCCACGGCCGTACTGATGCGCCGGCTCAACTACGACATGCGGCCGATCATCGCGCTGCTGGTGATCAACCTGATCTTCACCTTCAGCCCGGGCTTCAACATCTCCTGGCAGGCCCACATCGGCGGTCTCGTCGCCGGTGTCGTCGTCGGATACGCCATGGTCCACGCCCCCCGCGCGCACCGTGCACTGGTCCAGTACGGCACCTGTGCGCTGGTCCTCGGCGTGGTAGTCCTGCTGACCCTCCTGAGGACGGCCCAGCTCAGCTGAGCGTGATGCTGAGCGTGAAGCTGAGCGCGACGCCGGACGTGATGTTGTCCACAGCGGGTGGCGAATCTTGTGCACACGGTGCGGGAACACATGTGCCCCCTGTCACCGGCCTGCGTTTCTGCAGGTCAGGCAGGGGGCGAACAGGTTTTCGAACTGCGGTACTTCCGTCGTACTGGCGTCAACACTCAACGAGTTATCCACAGATCGTCTTTTCTTTTCCACCTGTGGATAACTCCTGTGGATAACTCAGCGAACAACCCTGGGTAGAGCTGCGGGCAGAGCCGCGGTCACCGTTCGGCGGCCGTTACTTCCACTGGGTGGAGACACCGAATCCGGCGGCGATGAAACCGAAGCCGACCACGATATTCCAGTTGCCCAGCGAGTCGATGGGCAGCGAGCCGTCCGTGACGTAGAAGACGACGATCCAGGCCAGGCCGACGAGGAACATGGCCAGCATGACGGGCGCGACCCAGGAACGGTTGGTCAGCTTGATGGCCGCTGCCTGCTTCGCCGGCGGCGGCGTGTAGTCGGCCTTCTTGCGGATACGTGACTTCGGCACGAGGGTCTCTCCTGTCGATGCGCTGCGTGGCCGCGCAGGGATCTGGGTCTGGCTCGGGGCAGCGTAAGGGGACTCTGAGTGCTCCCCCGGTCGTCCGTTAGCGTAGTGCTTCCGTGGCGCCGAAGGAGATAAGGGTACGTTGAGCAATTCTGCCGACTCCCCCGGGACGGGATCCACCCCTGAGCGCGCGCGCCGCTTCCGGCCCGTGCGCATCCTCACGGCGGCCGTCTTCGCTCTCGCGGGGCTCATCTTCTTCACCAGCTTCAACACCGCCAAGGGCACCAACATCCGTACGGACAGCTCCCTGCTGAAGCTGTCCGACCTCATCCATGAGCGCAGCCGTGAGAACGGCGAGCTGGACGAGACCAACGGAGCCCTACGCAGCGACATAGAGGCGCTCGCCGAGCGGGACGACGGCAGTTCCAGGGCGGAGGACCTCAAGCTCGCCGCCCTGGAACAGCGCGCGGGCACCCAGAAGCTCAAGGGCGACTCGCTGACGGTCACCCTCAATGACGCCCCGCCGGACGCCACCGCCAAGCTCCCCGGCTATCCCGAGCCGCAGCCCGACTTCCTGGTCATCCACCAGCAGGACCTCCAGGCCGTGGTGAACGCGATGTGGCAGGGCGGGGCCAAAGGCATCAAGGTCATGGATCAGCGGTTGATCTCGACCAGCGCGGTGCGCTGCGTGGGCAACACCCTGATCCTCCAGGGTCGCGTCTACTCGCCGCCGTACAAGATCACGGCGGTGGGTGACCCGGGCAAGCTGCAGAGGGCGCTCGCGGCGTCCCCGGCGATCCAGAACTACATGGTCTACGTCAACGTGTACGGGCTCGGCTGGAAAGTCGAGGAGAACGGGCCGGTGACTCTTCCCGGCTACTCGGGCACAGTGGATCTGCATTACGCGAAGCCCGTGGAGGAGTAGCCAGGCCGGGGGAGCTGCCGGTGCGCGTGATCGTCAGGACCGTCAGCGAACTGTGCGTCACCGTCGGCAGCGTGATCGTGCTGTTCGTCGTGTATGTGCTGTTCTGGACCGGTGTGAAGGCCGACCATGTCATGGACGACCAGATCGAGCTGCTCGAGAAGGAGTGGTCGAAGACCCGTCCGCCGGCCGACGGCTCCCCGGCGAGTCCGCAGAGGCCCGCGCCTTACGCCAAGGGCAAGCCCTTCGCGATCATGTATATCCCGCGTCTTGGTTTCACGTGGAACAAGCCGGTGCTCGAAGGAACCGCGACCGGCACGCTGAAGAAGGGCTTGGGGCACTACGCGGACACCGCCCAGCTGGGGCGGAAGGGGAATTTCGCGGTCGCGGGTCACCGTCGTACCTACGGTGATCCGTTCAAGGACTTTCCCAGGCTGCGGCGCGGCGATGCGGTGGTGCTGACCGACGGCACGACATGGTTCACGTATCGGATCGACAAAGGCCCGTACAAAACAGTGCCCTCGGACATCGAGGTGATCGACCCTGTTCCACGTACTTCCGGGTACACGCGTCCGGGCAGGTACCTGACGCTGACGACGTGCGAACCGGAATGGGGGCACAGTCATCGGCTGATCGTCTGGGCGCACCTGGACTCCACCCAGCCTGTGGAGGCCGGGAAACCTGAGGCGTTGCGCCGTTAGTCTGGTGGCTGTACGGCGTGGGTCTGGTGCCGTGGTACGACGGAAGGGACGGCATGTACGGCTGGGTCTGGCGGCATCTGCCGGGGAACACGTGGGTGAAGGCGCTGATCTCACTCGCCCTGGTCGTGGCCGTGGTCTACGTCCTCTTCCAGTTCGTCTTCCCGTGGGCGGAACCGCTGCTGCCCTTCAACGATGTGACGGTGGACAACCAGTGAGCGCGCGCATTCTCGTCGTCGACAACTACGACAGCTTCGTCTTCAACCTGGTCCAGTACCTGTACCAGCTGGGCGCCGAGTGCGAGGTCCTGCGCAACGACGAGGTGTCGACGGCGCATGCCCAGGACGGCTTCGACGGTGTTCTGCTCTCTCCGGGTCCCGGCACTCCGGAGCAGGCGGGTGTCTGCGTGGACATGGTCCGGCACTGCGCCGCCACGGGTGTCCCGGTCTTCGGTGTCTGCCTGGGCATGCAGTCGATGCAGGTGGCGTACGGCGGTGTCGTGGATCGGGCGCCCGAGCTGCTGCACGGCAAGACCTCGCCGGTGGAGCACGCGGGCAAGGGCGTGTTCGCGGGTCTGCCGTCGCCCTTCACGGCGACGCGCTACCACTCGCTGGCCGCCGAGCCGGCCACGGTGCCGGCCGAGCTGGAGGTCACGGCCCGGACCCGGGACGGCATAGTGATGGGCCTGAGGCACCGGGAACTTCCGGTCGAGGGTGTGCAGTTCCACCCCGAGTCGGTGCTGACCGAGCACGGGCACCGGATGCTGGCCAACTGGCTGGTGGAGTGCGGCGACCAGGGCGCGGTGGCGAGGTCGGCCGGGCTCGCCCCGGTGGTGGGCAGGGCCACGGCGTGACCGCGCTGCGCCCCGAGCGCGAGTCCGACACCTCGTACGGGCAGCAGTCGTACGGGGCGCGGGGTGCGTTCGAGGACTGGTCGGGTTCGGGGGCGTACGGCGCTTCCCCGCAGCCACCACCGCAGCCGCAGCCGAACCCGCAGCAACAGCCGTACATGTCAGATCCGTACACGTCAGAGCCGTATGTGCCGGAGCAGGAGCCCGATCCGTACACGGCGTCGTACGAGCCTCTTCCCGAGGAGCCGTACCTGCCTCCCGTCGACGACGAGACGGTGGCGCTGCGGATACCGGATCCGCCGCCCGTGGCCGATGACTCCCTGACGGGCTCTCCGGGCTCCTCGGGCCCGCGCCGGGACGGAGCGGCCTCGGGCGGCCGGGCGGCCCGCAGAAAGGCCGCCAAGCGCCGTCACGGGCGCCATGGCGGCGCTCCGGACACCCGCTCCGCTCAGGAGGAGCCGACCCGGGAGGGGCGGCGGGCGCCGCTGTCGCGGGTCGAGGCGCGGCGGCAGGCGAAGGCGCGCAAGCCGGGCGCGGCGGTCGTCGCCAGCCGGGCGATCGGTGAGGTGTTCATCACGACCGGCGTGCTGATGCTGCTGTTCGTCACGTATCAGCTGTGGTGGACGAACGTGCGGGCGCACGCGCAGGCCGGCAAGGAGGCCAGCAGCCTCCAGGACGACTGGGCGAACGGCAAGCGCAACCCGGGGGCCTTCGAGCCGGGGCAGGGCTTCGCCATCCTGCACATTCCGAAGCTGGACGTGGTCGTGCCGATCGCCGAGGGCACCAGCAACAAGGGCGTCCTGGACCGGGGCATGGTCGGGCACTACGCGGACGGTGCGCTGAAGACCGCGATGCCGGGCGACAAGAGCGGCAACTTCGGGCTCGCGGGTCACCGCAACACCCATGGAGAACCGTTCCGGTACATCAACAAGCTCACGCCGGGTGATCCGATCGTCGTGGAGACGCAGGACGAGTACTTCGTCTACAAGATGGCGTCGATCCTGCCGGTGACCCCGCCGAGCAACACGAGCGTCCTGAAGCCCGTCCCCACCGGGTCCGGCTTCACCGAGCCCGGCCGTTACATCACGCTGACCACGTGCACGCCGGAGTTCACCAGCAAGTACCGGATGATCGTCTGGGGCAAGATGGTCGAGGAACGGCCGCGCAGCAAGGGCAAGCCGGATGCGCTCGTCAGTTAAGGGCAGATGACCAGTGGCAGCGACCACCGACACGGACCACGAAGAGCACATCGGCGCGCCCGCGTCGCGGCCGGCCGCGGTACGCCGCCGGCCCGGCCCGATCGCCATAGCGGTCGGTGTCTTCGGCGAACTCCTCATCACCGCGGGCCTGGTGCTCGGTCTGTTCGTCGTCTACTCGCTGTGGTGGACGAACGTCGTCGCCGACCGCGCGGCCGGCAAGCAGGCCGACAAGATCCGTGACGACTGGGCCCACGGCCGGGGCGGCCCGGGTGCGCTGGACACCAAGAGCGGCATCGGCTTCCTGCATGTGCCCGCGATGAGCGGCAGCGAGGTGCTGGTCGAGAAGGGCACGTCGAACAAGATCCTGAACGATGGTGTCGCCGGTTACTACACCGACCCCGTCAAGTCGGCCCTGCCGATGTCGGGCAAGAACGGCAACTTCTCCCTCGCCGCGCATCGGGACGGCCACGGGGCCAAGTTCCACAACATCGACAAGATCGAGAAGGGCGACCCGATCGTCTTCGAGACGAAGGACAAGTGGTACGTCTACAAGGTCTACGACATCCTTCCGGAGACCTCGAAGTTCAACGTCAAGGTCCTGTCCAAGGTCCCGAAGGAGTCGGGGAAGACCAAGCCGGGCCACTACATCACCCTGACGACCTGCACGCCGGTGTACACGAGCACGTATCGCTATGTCGTGTGGGGTGAGCTGGAGCGGGTCGAGAAGGTGGACGCGGACCGGACGCCGCCGAAGGAACTGGGCTGACCGTCCTCCCGTGGGGAGGCTTTTCGCTAGCATGACGGAGGCCCGAAGCCGCAACCTTTTCTTGCGGCTTCGGGCCTTTGTGTCGTGGTGCGGTGCTACTCGAGTCCGTTCAGTGGCGCCCCGGCGCTCCACTCCTCCAGCAGCCCGCGGTGTACGGCGGTGATGCCGCTCTCCGCCGCGATGTTCAGGGCGTCGCGGGTGAAGGGGCAGGTCGCCACGAACAGGGCCACTTCGGAGTCGTGCAGGACCTTGGCGGCCCCGATGAACTTCTGGATTTCGGGGCTGGTGATGGAGAGGTGAGGCGCGAACCTCTTGCACTGGACGACGACGCGCCGCCCGTCGGCCGTGAGCGCGGTGATGTCGACGCCCCGGTCCCTCGCGCCGCCTTGGACCACGACGTTGGTGCAGCCGTCGCGGCGCAGCAGCTCGGCGACGCGTTCTTCGAACTCGCGTCCGTTCATGGCGTCCATGGAGGCCATGACTCCGGCGAGGGGGCGGTCTTCCCGGGGGCCTTCCAGCCGCTGCAGCCGGGCGTTGTGCTGCCGGAGCCGCTTTTCGATGCGCTGGACGCCTGCCCGTAGAGCGATGAGCTCTCGTTGGTGTTCGCTCGAGGTTTCGATAAGGGCGTTGAACATGGGGACGACGGTTTTGCCCAGGATGTGGGTGATGCGCTGGTCGATGCGGTCGTCGAGGGAGGCGGTGTCGGCCGGGGCAGGGTTTTCCACAGGCTGTGTGCGTGCCAGGTACTCCATGTCGAGGAGGTACACACGCACCTGACGTGCGACTTCGCTGTCGCGGAGGAGCATGGCGATGTTGAGGACGGCTCGGCGGGAGAAGAGGGCGAGGGAGCGGGTGCGGGACTGGATTCCACTGAGGTTCTTGAAGGACCTCAGTTCTTCGCCGGTCAGCAGGCGGTAGCCGTTGGCTTCCAGCTCGGCTCGGTGATCCTTGACAAGGGACTTGATGGCTTCGAGACCGACCTCGAAGTACGTCGCCACCATCGCCGTCGTCACATGCGTGCCGTCCGGCAGCAGCGACAGTGCCTTGACCCGGTCGAGCACGTCCGTGCGGTCGCGCACGCTGCAGCGCAGAGACTGCGATTCCAGCAGGGCCATTTCGTTGATCATGAGCTGTCCTTCGACTCGGATGGCCGGGGAGGATTCTCGATTCCTCACCCCACCCGGTGAACGAGTCATGAAATGTGAAGACACGATCGAACGGCGTGTGAGTTTGCGAGGCGGCTGCGCGCCTGACATGCGTCAGGGCCCCGGCTCCCTCAGGAGGGGAGCCGGGGCCCTTACGTGGGGGACGACGTCCCGGCGATCAGTCGTCGTTTCGGCCGTCGAGGCCGCCGAAGATGCCGCCGTTGCCGTTGCCGCCGTTGTTGTTGCCTCCGACGCCGACGGTCTGGAGGGTGACCGTCGTGGCCGCCGGGTCGTCGACCTCCTGGTTGCCCTGGGGGTCCTGGCCGGCGACGAGGGCGGTGTCGCTCTGGTCGCTGCCGTTCGCGAACTGGATGTTCGTGAAGCCGGCCGCCGCGAGCGCCTGCTTGGCCTGGCCGACCGTCTGGCCGACGACCTGGGGCACGCGCGCCTTCTTCTGTTCCTTCTTGCCGATCTGGATGTTGACCGACGAGTTCTTGTCGACGGAGGAACCGGCCTGCGGTGTGGTCTGGATGACCTTGCCGACCTGGTTGTCGTCCTGGGTGTCCACCTCGGTGCAGTTGCCGACCAGGTCGTTGGCCGTCATCTGCGCCCTGGCCTGGTCACAGCTCTGGCCGAGGACGTCCGGGACGGTGGACTTCGCCTCCGCCTTGGCGATGGTGAGGGTGATCGTGGATCCCTTCTCCACCTCCTTGCCCAGGTCCGGGTTCTGCTCGAGGACGGTGCCGGGGTCCTCCGGTGACTCCTGCGGCTTCGTCTCGACCTTGAACTGGTACTTGTCGCTCTCCAGCGTCGCCCTGGCGTCGTCGATGATCTTGCCGACGACACTGGGCACGGCCACCTTCGGCGCCCCGGTCGACACCACGAGGTTGATGGTGTCGCCCTTCTTGACGTCCGTCCCGGGCTGCGGGTTCTGCTCGCAGACCTTGCCCTTGCTCTGGTTCTCGCAGGGCTTGTTGGTGGTGGCCACCTTGAGATCGCTGTTGTTGGCCTGTTTCCTGGCGTCGTTCACCGTTTCGCCGATCAGGTTCGGCGCGGCAACCGTGTCGTTGCCGACCCCGTTGCCGCTGAACGCCCAGCGTCCGATCAGGATCGCGCCGACCAGCACGAGGATGCCCGCCGCCACCAGCAGGATGGTGGAGGTGTTGGACTTGCGCTGCTGGCCGCGGCGCCGGTCGGGGCGGTCGTCGTAGCCGTAGCCGCCGTCGTCCGGGTTCATGGGGGGCAGCATCGACGTGGCGCCCGCGCCGGAGTCCGCGCGCAGGGCCGTCGTCGGCTGGTCGTCGGGGTAGCCGCCGTAGCCCACCGAGCCCATCGCGGCCGTGGCCGCGACCGGCTGGCCGTCGAGGCAGGCCTCGATGTCGGCGCGCATCTCGTCGGCCGACTGGTAGCGGTAGTCGGGGTCCTTGACGAGGGCCTTCAGCACGATCGCGTCCATCTCGGGCGTGATCTCGGGGTCGAAGACCGACGGGGACTGGGGCTCTTCGCGTACGTGCTGGTACGCGACGGCGACCGGGGAGTCGCCCACGAACGGCGGACGGACCGTCAGCAGCTCGTAGAGCAGACAGCCGGTCGAGTAGAGGTCGGAGCGCGCGTCGACCTGCTCGCCCTTCGCCTGCTCCGGGGAGAGGTACTGGGCGGTGCCGATGACGGCCGAGGTCTGGGTCATCGTCATGCCGGAGTCGCCCATGGCGCGGGCGATGCCGAAGTCCATGACCTTGACCTGGCCGTTGCGCGTCAGCATGACGTTGGCCGGCTTGATGTCGCGGTGGACGATGCCGGCTCTGTGCGAGTACTCCAGGGCCTGGAGGATGCCGATGGTCATCTCCAGCGTCCGCTCCGGCAGCAGCTTGCGGCCGGAGTGCAGAAGCTCACGGAGCGTCGAGCCGTCCACGTACTCCATGACGATGTACGGGATCGACACGTTGTCGATGTAGTCCTCGCCCGTGTCGTAGACCGCGACGATCGCGGGATGGTTGAGCGAGGCGGCCGACTGGGCCTCCCGGCGGAACCGGGCCTGGAAGGAAGGGTCGCGCGCGAGATCGGCGCGCAGCGTCTTCACCGCCACGGTGCGGCCGAGGCGGGTGTCATGCGCGAGGTAGACCTCCGCCATGCCACCACGCCCGAGCACCTGGCCCAGTTCGTACCGGCCGCCGAGGCGACGCGGCTCTTCCATAGCTACCTACCAGCCCTCTCCGTCGGTCCCGACCGGAAATCTTGTACGGTCGGAGGCTGCCGTCCGGGCCTACCGTACCCGGCTCGCTTTGTGTGACCTGGCCAAGCCCGTCAGCCGATACAGGACCGGTATCGCAACGTGCACCGATGTGAAGCAGGCGTGAGCGGGGTCACTTCTTGCTGTTGATGACCGCCTCCATCACGTTCCTCGCGATCGGTGCCGCGAGGCCGCCGCCGGAGATGTCGTCCCGGACGGCGTT
Organism: Streptomyces sp. NPDC008137; assembly: GCF_042957035.1. NCBI lineage: Bacteria > Bacillati > Actinomycetota > Actinomycetes > Kitasatosporales > Streptomycetaceae > Streptomyces > Streptomyces sp. NPDC008137. The sequence continues at coordinate 310,131 of NZ_JBIBHN010000009.1, forward strand.
GTCGTCCTCGATCACGACCGCCACGGCCACTGGCGCGCCGCCGTCGCTGTCCTTGGCGTAGGAGATGAACCACGCGTAGGGGTTCTCGCTGTTGTCGACACCGTGCTGGGCGGTACCGGTCTTGCCGCCCACCTTGACGCCGGGGATCTTGGCGTTCTTGCCCGTGCCCTCTTCGACGACCGTCTCCATCATCGACTGCAGGATCTGGGCGTTCTCCGGGGACATCGGCTCGCTGAGCTCTTCCGGTTCGGTCTTCTCGACCGGGTCGAGGCCGGGCGACTGCAGTTCGTCGACCATGTACGGCTTCATCAGCTTGCCGTCGTTGGCGATGGCCGAGGACACCATGGCCATCTGCAGCGGGGTCGCGGCGGTGTTGAACTGGCCGATGGAGGACAGGGCGGTCTCCGACGGGTTCATGCCGTCGGAGAAGACCGAGGCGTTGGCGCGGACCGGGGTGAACTGCTCCTCGGTGAAGCCGAACTTCTTGGCCATCGCCAGCATCTTCTCGTTGCCGAGGTCGGAGCCGATCTTGCCGAAGACGGTGTTGCAGGAGTACTGCAGGGCCACTCGCAGGGTCGCGTCCTTGCAGGGGATGTTGCCCTCGTTCTTCAACGGGGTCGTGGTTCCCGGCATGGTCCACGGCAGCGGCGTCTTCGTTTTCTGGTCCGCCTCCGAGTACAGCCCGTCCTCGAGCGCGGCGGCCGCGGTGAGCACCTTGAAGGTGGAACCCGGCGGGTAGGTCTCGCGCAGCGCCCGGTTGAGCGTCGGGTCGTCGGGGTTGTTCTTCTTCTCGAGCTTCTGCCAGGCCTTGGTGTCCGTGGTCGTGGAGTTCCCGGCGAAGGTCGACGGGTCGTACGACGGGTAGGAGGACAGTGCCAGGATCTTGCCGGTGGACGGCTCCAGAGCCACCACCGCTCCCTTTGCGCCCTGCTTCTTCAGACCGTTGTACGCGGCCTTCTGCGCGGCGCCGTTCAGCGTGGTGACGACGTTGCCGCCCTCTTGCTTCTTGCCCGTGAGCATGTCGAGGGTGTTGCGGAAGAAGAGCCGGTCGTCGTTGCCGGTGAGGATGCCGTCCTCGAGGTTCTCCAGCTGGGTGGCGCCGAAGGCCTGCGAGGCGTAGCCGGTGACCGGCGCCCACATCGCGCCGTCCTTGTAGGTGCGCTTGAACTTGAAGTCGCTGCCCGACGTTTCCTTGGAGCCGGTGATCGGCTTGCCGTCGACGATGATGTCGCCGCGCGGGGAGGCGTACCGCTCGATGATGACCCGGCGGTTCTGCTTGTCGGTGCGGAGCTCGTCGGCCTTGACGTACTGGATCCAGTTGTCGCGGATGAGCAGGGCCAGGACGAGGAGACCGCAGAAGATCGCGATCCGGCGCAGGGGCTTGTTCATGACGGGCGGACCACCTGGGTCATCTCGGCGTCGGGGTTGCTTGCCGGGGCGGGGGCCGGGCGGCGTGCGGTGTCGCTGATGCGTAGCAGGATGCCGATCAGGGCCCAGTTGGCGATCACGGAGGATCCGCCGTAGGCGACGAACGGCAGCGTCATACCGGTCAGCGGGATGAGGCCCATCACACCGCCGGCCACGACGAAGACCTGGAGGCCGAAGGCGCCGGACAGGCCGATGGCCAGCAGCTTGCCGAACGGGTCGCGGGCCGCGAGTGAGGTGCGCACGCCCCGCTCGATGATCAGGCCGTAGATCAGCAGGATCGCCATGACGCCCGCCAGGCCCAGCTCCTCGCCGAAGGTGGCGAGGATGAAGTCGGAGTTGGCGGCGAAGCCGATGAGGTCGGAGTTGCCCTGGCCGAGGCCGGTGCCGAGGGTGCCGCCGGAGCCGAAGGCCCACAGGGCCTGCATGGCCTGCTCGGAGTGGACGATGCCGTCCTGGACGCCGGCCCGGCTGAGTTCGAACTCGCGCATCGGGTCGAGCCAGGCCTGCACACGGGTCTGGATGTGGGGTTCGAAGCTCGCCACGCCGACGGCGCCGACCGCGGACATCAGCAGACCGAAGACGATCCAGCTGGTCCGCTCGGTGGCGACGTACAGCATGATGACGAACATCCCGAAGAACAGCAGGGATGTACCGAGGTCGGTCTCGAAGACGAGGATGAGGATCGACATCACCCAGACGACCAGGATCGGGCCCAGGTCGCGGCCACGCGGCAGGTACAGGCCCATGAAGCGGCGGCTGGCCAGGGCCAGGGCGTCCCGCTTGACCATGAGGTAGCCGGCGAAGAAGACCGCGAGGGCGATCTTCGCGAACTCGCCGGGCTGGAGCGTGCCGAGGCCGGGGATCTTGATCCAGATCTTGGCGCCGTAGACGTTCGCGCCGAGGCCGGGCACGAGCGGCAGGATGAGCAGGAACAGCGCTCCGGCCATGGAGATGTAGGTGTAGCGCTGCAGGACGCGGTGGTCCTTGAGGAAGATCAGCACGGCCACCAGCAGGGCGACGCCCATCGCCGAGTACAGCAGCTGGCGGGGTGCCGCGTCGGCGTAGTTGCTGAGTCGCTTCGACTGGTCGAGCCGCCAGATGGCGACCAGGCCGAGCCCGTTCAGCAGTGTGGCCAGCGGCATCATCAGCGGGTCCGCGTACGGCGCGAACTTCCGTACGACGAGATGGCCGACGCCCGCGAGCAGGCCGAGGCCGAGGCCGTAGCTCAGCAGGCCCGGCGGGACCGAGTCATTGAGGGCCAGCCCGACGTTGGCGTAGGCGAAGACCGGGATGACGACGGCGAACACCAGCAGCGCGAGTTCGGTGTTGCGCCGGCTCGGGGCACCGATCGCGCCGATCGTGGACGTGTGGTGCGTCGGCGAGTTCGACGTATTCGTACTGCTCATCGTGTGACAGGGCCTCTCACGGCTTGCCTACTGCTTACCGCACAGCGAGACGACCTTCTGCTCTTCCTCCGAGAGGCTGGGGCCGGGGCTGGGAGTAGGTGCGGTCGTGGACGGGGGCGTGGACTTCTCAGGCGCCGACGGTGAGCCCGACGGGTTCGACGGGTTCGGCGTCGGTGTGGCCTTGGACGTGAAGGAGGCGGGAGTGGTTCCCGTGGTGCCCCCGGCCTCGCCTTCGCCGGTCTTGGCGTTGTTCCGGCTCTCGGCGTCGCGTCGCTGCGTTTCCTTCTTGCACGCGGAGGCCTGAACCGACAGTTCCTGGATCTTCGACTGGGCGTTCTTCAGTCCGCCCTCGGCGATGGTCGCCTTGACCAGCTTCTGCTGGTAGGGCGGCAGGTACTTGAGTTCGATCTCGGGGTGGTCCTTCTCGACCTCCGACAGCGATACCCAGGCCAGATCCTGGTTGATGCCCCGGTACAGGGCGACGTGCTCGTCCTCGGCGCCGACGTAGTACTGCGTCTGCGTCCAGCGCCAGCCGCCGTAGAGACCGCCGCCGATGACGGCGAGCGTGAGGGCGCCGTAGAAGGATCTTTTGAGCCAGCGGCCTTTGCGGCGCGGCTTGACGAAGTCGTCGTCGCCGTAGTCCAGGCCGGTCGCCGGGATGTAGTCGGTGGTGTCGCCGGAGCCGGGCGGGCCGAACTCGCCTCCGCCGCCGTGCCCGTGTCCCTGGCGGCCGAGGCCGGAGGCGCGGCCGGCGGGGGTCTGCATGATGCCGTTGTCGTGCAGCTGGTGCTGGTTCTCGGCGACGGCGCCGACCACGACCGGGGTGTCGGAGAGCTGGCCCGCGAGGGTGTCGCCGGTGTCCAGGTCGAGGACGTCGGCGACGATCACGGTGATGTTGTCGGGGCCGCCGCCGCGCAGTGCCAGCTCGATCAGGTTCTGGACGGTGTCCTGGGGGCCCTGGTAGCTGGCGAGGGTGTCCTCCAGGGTCTGGTGGGACACCACGCCGGACAGGCCGTCGGAGCAGATCAGGTAGCGGTCGCCGGCGCGGACCTCGCGGATGGACAGGTCCGGCTCGACGTGGTCGCCGGAGCCGAGCGCGCGCATGAGGAGCGAGCGCTGGGGGTGGGTCGTGGCCTCTTCCTCGGTGATGCGGCCCTCGTCGACGAGGCGCTGCACCCAGGTGTGGTCCTGGGTGATCTGCGTGAGGACGCCGTCGCGCAGGAGGTAGGCGCGGGAGTCGCCGACGTGGACGAGGCCGAGGCGCTGGCCCGTCCAGAGCAGGGCGGTCAGGGTGGTCCCCATGCCCTCCAGCTGGGGGTCCTCCTCGACCATGGAGCGCAGCTGGTCGTTGGCGCGCTGTACGGCGGTGCCGAGCGAGGTGAGGACGTCGGAGCCGGGGACGTCGTCGTCGAGCGCGACGATGGTGGAGATCGCCTCGGAGGAGGCGACCTCGCCGGCCGCGGCGCCGCCCATGCCGTCGGCGATGGCGAGCAGGCGCGGGCCGGCGTAACCGGAGTCCTCGTTGCCCTCCCGGATCATGCCCTTGTGCGATCCGGCGGCGAAGCGCAGTGACAGACTCATGCGCACCTCGCCCGTCGGCTCCGGGTACAGCCGGTCGTGTCGAGCCACACTGCCCACCCTCCGGTCGGGAGCGCGCGGGGGCCCGGGAGGCCCGCCACCGCGTGCTCGCTCCGCTCGCGCTCATTCATTGGTGTAGCACTACTTCCGCAGCTCGATGACGGTCTTGCCGATGCGGATCGGCGCGCCCAGCGCAATCGGTGTGGGAGTCGTCAGCCGGTTCCGGTCCAGGTACGTGCCGTTGGTGGAGCCGAGGTCCTCGACGATCCACTGGCCGTCGCGGTCCGGGTAGATCCTGGCATGACGGCTGGACGCGTAGTCGTCGTCCAGCACGATCGTCGAGTCGTGCGCCCGGCCCAGGGTGATGGTCTGGCCCTGGAGGGCGACCGTCGTGCCGGTGAGGGTGCCCTCGGTCACGACGAGCTTGGTGGGGGCGTTACGGCCGCGCCGTCCGCCGGCGGGCTGCTGGCGCTGTTGCGGCGGCGCCTGGCGGGCGGCGGCCTGCTGCTGCCGGCCGGCCTCGCGGCGCGATCCGCGCTGCGTGACACGCGTACCGAACAGGTCGCTGCGGATGACCTGCACGGCCACGATCACGAACAGCCACAGTACGGCCAGGAAACCCAGCCGCATGACCGTGAGGGTCAGCTCTGACATTGCCCCCGCTTCACCCTTCGGCTTGCCGGTAAATGATGGTGGTGCTGCCCACGACGATCCGCGAGCCGTCGCGGAGCGTAGCGCGGGTGGTGTGCTGCCCGTCCACCACGATGCCGTTGGTGGATCCGAGATCCTGGATCGTCGAGGGCGTTCCGGTCCGGATCTCGCAGTGCCGGCGGGAGACGCCGGGGTCGTCGATCCGCACGTCGGCGTCGGTGCTGCGGCCCATCACGAGCGTCGCGCGGGAGATCTGATGGCGTGTGCCGTTGATCTCGATCCAGTGGCGGGTGCGTCCGCCGGCGGCCGGGGCGGCCGGGGGCCGCTGGCCGCTCGCGGGCTGCGGGTAGCCGTAGCCGCCGGGGCGGCCGCCGGGCGGCGGCGCGGACGGCATGGGCGGGGCGCCCGAGGGCGCGCCGGCGGCCGGCGGGTAGCCGTAGCCACCGCCGCCGCGTCCGCCCTGCGGGGCGGCGGGCGCGCCGCCGCCTCCCGGGCCGTCCTGCTGGCTGCTGGAGGAGGCGAGCGTGCGGCTGCGCACCCGGTACAGGCCGGTGTCGAGGTCGTCCGCCTTCTCCAGGTGGACCTTGATCGGGCCCATGAAGGTGTAGCGCTGCTGCTTGGCGTAGTCGCGCACCATGCCGGCGAGCTCGTCGCCGAGCTGGCCGGAGTAGGGGCTGAGCCGCTCGAAGTCCGGTGTGCTCAGCTCGACGATGAAGTCGTTGGGCACGACCGTCCGGTCGCGGTTCCAGATGGTGGCGTTGTTGTCGCACTCGCGCTGGAGCGCTCCCGCGATCTCCACGGGCTGGACCTCGGACTTGAACACCTTGGCGAAGGTGCCGTTGACCAGACCTTCGAGACGTTGCTCGAACTTCTTCAGGACTCCCATGGGGCACCTCCTCCGTGGCTGCCGTCCTGTGCACTGCCCTGCGGGCCGCTTGCCGGGTACTGCTGGTACTGCTTACTGATCGTATCCACGCGCCGCTCGATCGGCTGGTTCCCCCTGTCGGCCAGGCCGACGGGTGTCGACGCATGACGAAGTTCCCTGTGGAGCTCGTCTTCGAACTCCTCCGGTGGTACCGCTGCGCGTCACCGCCTCGCGTACCCCTGCCAAGGATCGTAGAGGCGGCCGTGGACCAGTGTCCCGCACCGGGCTGTGGACCCGGACCGCCTCCTGGGGAGAGAAGGGGTACCGGTACGAGGTTGATACGTGAATCAGTGCGTGTTGATACGTGGCCAGGGCATCGAAGGTTCGGGGGCGGGTCTGCCTGCGGGGAGAAGGGATGTGAACCCACCCCGTCCTGCGTGCTAATGTTCTGGGTGTCGGAAGGCGCCAGCCCGCAAGGGACAGGAGCCCAGGACACACCCAAATGCGCGGGTGGCGGAATAGGCAGACGCGCTGGATTCAGGTTCCAGTGCCCGCAAGGGCGTGGGGGTTCAACTCCCCCCTCGCGCACAGTGAGAACCGATGAAACGGGTCTCTGCCGGTGACGGAAGTCACGGCAGGGGCCCGTTTCTCGTTCCCTGGCGCCTGTGGGACATCACACAGACTGGTCAGGACGCACAGCAGGCCCCCACCCGTGAGCTATCTCACGGGTGGGGGCTGTCTTCGTTGTGCTGCTGAGCTGCGGCCGGGTTGATCTATGCCGCTGGAGCCAGGTGGCCGGTCGGGGTCCAGCTCCTCGGCTGTTTCTTCGGGCGGCGGTGGTGGGTGCGTCGGCGGGGGCGCTCGCCACCGAGCGACAGTGTGTCCAGCCACTTTTTGATCTTGCGGCGGTTCGCGTGGGCGAGCTGGAAGGCGAGCAGGATCGTTTGTGCCGCGATGCCGCGATGCCGCGATGCCGCGGATGCGGCGGGAGCCTGCGGATCGCGACATCAGTCGGCGGATTTTTCGTTCCGGACGCCGTTGTACCGCGGTACTCACCGGGCTCCGGTGAGGACCGCGTCCGTCTGCTGCGGCCCGATCGGGTCGTGGAGGTGAAAGGCCGAGGGGCACCGTCGTGCTGACGTTGCCCGCGCGCGCCGACGCCGCCTCCAGGCTCCTCCTGCACACTCGCCGCAGCGAACAAGCCATCGCCTGGCGAGTTAACCCGGTGTTTCCGCACTGATGGTCGATCACTGCCGACGAGCCGCTAGGATCACGGCATGGTTACGGCCCGGTCGCCTTGGCGCACAGACGGGACCCGCCTCGAAGCGGGTCCGTTGTTGCGCGTGCTGGCCATGGCCGTGCTTCTGTTCGGCGTCCTGGTGACACATGGCGTGCATGTGGAGAGCGTCCAGGGACACCTCTCCACCAGTGCGACGACTCCCGCCGCAGCGTGGGACGAGCGCACTCACCACGCAGCTGCCGAGTCCGTGCCGCAATTCGCCGCGGAAACCGACGATCACCCCGGCGGGCACGATTCGTCACATTCTGTCGAGCAGTGTGCATCAGGGCAGCCCCAGCAGGGTTCTGTCCTGGCAGTGCCGTGCACAGCGGCGTCGGTTCGCGCATCAGCTGATGCCGATGCCTCGGCCATGCGGGCGTCTGCCGTCGGTCGGCCCGTCGACGGTGCGTCACCAGTGGCTCTGAGAGCAGCCGCCGTGGTGCAGCAGGTCTAGGAGTTCGGGGACTCCTCCAACCGGCCTGCCGGTGTCACCGGTTCGGCTGGTACCACGCGACGAGCTTTGTACCCCGTGCTCATGATGGGGCGTCACGTTCGTCGAAGCCGTCCTGCCCACCCATGTCTGCGCCTCACTCCGGTCTTGCCGGAGGCCGGGGCAGCAGCGCGGAGGACCTGTGCCGACACAACCCCGTATGCCCGCGCATGCCTCATGGAGCCCATGTGGCTCATCGTCGTGGCGCCGATTCGTCTCGGCGATCCGTGCCGCGCTCGTGATGGCGCTCGTGCTGTGCGCCGTCATGCACGGTGTGCCCGACGAGACGCACGCACCGGTGTCCGTGCCTGCCGCGCCTCCGGTGGTCGCCACGGGCGGGGAGCCTCATGAGCCCCACAAGCACCACGAGGCCGAGGACTGCGTGGCGGACGCGATCGTCCGTACCGCGGCCCAGTCGACGGAGGATCTTCCCCTCGCCGTGCTGGCTGCGGCCGTACTCGTCGCCGTATCCGTGGCGATGGCAAGACCCCTCGTACGGCATGCATCCCGCAGACGCCGCAGGGCCCGTACCGGCCGCGTGGCGCTCGTCCGTACTTCGCGGTGGCGAATTTAGATCACTCGCTCGCAGCCGATCGACCCATCGGCTGCCGCGTGCCCATGACAGGAACGCGGACCCACGGTCCGCCACTGCGCCATGGGGCGCGAGATGAACCCGCACGTGCATTCATCTGCATTCATCGAGCGAGAGTGACAACACAGACATGCAGTCATTGACCAAGGCCGCGGTCGACCCGGGCCGGACCGCCCTGTCCGGACTGGTGGGCAACACCCCGATGCTGCGGGTGTCGGAGCCGCTGGCCCCGGCCGGGCGCGGCTTCTGGGCCAAGCTCGAGGGCTTCAATCCCGGCGGTATCAAGGACCGTCCGGGTCTGCACATGGTCGAGCGGGCCCGCGCCCGTGGCGACCTGCGGCCCGGCGGACGGATCATCGAATCCACCAGCGGCACGCTCGGCCTGGGGCTGGCGCTGGCCGGCATGGTGTACGGGCACCCGGTGACTCTGGTCACCGATCCGGGGCTGGAGTTGTCCATGACCCGGCTGCTGGCGGCGTACGGCGCCCAGGTCAACGTGGTCTCGGAGCCGCATCCCACGGGCGGCTGGCAGCAGGCCCGCCGCGAACGCGTACAGCGGCTGCTGGAGCAGCATCCGGACTCCTGGTGCCCGGACCAGTACAACAACCCGGACAACGTCGCCGCCTACACCCCTCTGGCTCTCGAACTGGCCTCCGAGATGGGCCACATCGATGTGCTGGTGTGCAGCGTCGGCACCGGTGGCCACTCGGCGGGTGTCTCGCGTGTCCTGCGTCAGCTCTACCCGGAGCTGACCGTCGTCGGCGTGGACACGACGGGCTCGACGATCTTCGGTCAGCCCGCCCGGCCCCGGCTGATGCGAGGCCTCGGCTCCAGCATCTACCCTCGCAATGTCGCCTATGAGAACTTCTCCGAGGTGCACTGGGTCGCCCCGCATGAGGCCGTGTGGACGAGCCGTCAACTGGCCGCGTCCCACTACGCCACCGGCGGGTGGAGTGTCGGCGCGGTCGCCATGGTGGCCGGCTGGCTGGCCCGGACGATGCCCGCCGACGCGCGCATCGTCGCGATTTTCCCCGACGGTCCGCAGCGATATCTGGGGACGGTCTACGACGACGACTACTGCACCGCCCACGGCTTGCTGAACTCACCCCCGGCACCCGAACCGGAGCTGATCGGGCGCCTGGACGAGAAGGAAGTCACCTGCTGGACCCGGTGCACCACCGTGGTCGACCCCCTCACCCTGCAAGGCGCGGACCAAGACGTCGCCGAGGACGCTCCGGGCATCGAGGCCGACTCCGCGGAGGAGGACTGATGAAGGGGCTCCTCACTCAGGTTCGGTCATACGACCGAAGTGTCCAGCTGTTGATGGTCAACCAGTTCACCATCAACCTCGGCTTCTACATGCTGATGCCCTACTTGGCCGCCCACCTCTCCGGCACCCTCGGCCTGGCCGGCTGGATCGTCGGACTCGTCCTCGGCGTACGCAACTTCAGCCAGCAGGGCATGTTCCTGGTCGGCGGCACGCTCGCCGACCGGCTCGGCTACAAGCCGATGATCGTCGCCGGATGTGTGCTGCGCACCCTCGGCTTCGCGACACTCGGGCTGGTGGACTCCCTGCCCGCGCTGCTCGCCGCGTCCGCGGCCACCGGGCTGGCCGGGGCACTGTTCAATCCGGCCGTACGCGCCTACCTCGCGGCCGACGCCGGGGAACGCAGGGTCGAGGCGTTCGCCCTGTTCAACGTGTTCTACCAAGCTGGCATCCTGCTGGGTCCGCTGGTGGGCATGGTGCTGACCGGGGTGGACTTCCGCATCACCTGCCTGGTCTCGGCCGGCATCTTCGCACTGCTGAGCGTCGTACAGATCCGCGCGCTGCCCGCCCGGCGGGCCGAGGACACCAAGCGGCAGGACAACGCGGGCAGCCAGGGCGTGCTCGCCCAGTGGCGCGGCATCATCGCCAACCGGCCGTTCCTGCTCTTCTCCCTCGCCATGATCGGGTCGTACGTCCTGTCCTTCCAGGTCTATCTGGCGCTGCCGCTGGAGGTGCGGCGGCTCGGCGGCGACGGGGAGTCCGGTACGACGGCGGTCGCGCTGCTCTTCGCGGTCTCCGGGCTGAGCACGATCCTCGGCCAGACGCGGGTGACCGCCTGGTGCAAGGCGCGCTACGAGCCCGGGCAGGCACTCGTGCGGGGGCTGGCCGTCATGGGCCTGGCCTTCGTACCTCTGCTACTGGCCACCGCCATTCCCGTACCGAAGTCCGGCATCGGACTGTGGCTGCTCGCGGCAGTGCCGCCGACACTCGCCGCGCTGCTGCTGGCCGTCGGCACGATGATCGCCTACCCGTTCGAGATGGACACCATCGTCCGCCTCTCCGGTGACCGCCTGGTCGCCACGCACTACGGGCTCTACAACACGATCTGCGGCGTCGGCATCACCATCGGGAACCTGGGCACGGGGGCCGCGCTCGACGCTGCCCGCGCGGCCGGGATGCCCGCGCTGCCGTGGATCACGCTGTCCGTGCTCGGCCTGGCGTGCGCTGCCGCGCTGTACGGCCTGCATCGCACCGGCCGGCTGGCGGCGCCGCCCGCTTCCGAGCCGTTGACCGCCACCGTCTGACCCACCGGCCCCCGGCCTTCCGGCCCTCCGGCCCAGGGGTGGGGCACCGCACGGTGCCCCACCCCTGCTGGGCCCTGCCGTCACCCAGGAGTCTTCGATGCCCGCCCTTGCCGCGCCCTTTCCCCAGCCGACGCCCTTGCAGCTCCGACCGTTCCGGGCGGTGCGCTACGACCCGGACCGAGTCGGCGACCCTTCCGATCTTCTCGCTCCGCCCTGCGACGACCTCGACCCCGCCCGGGCCCGCGAGCTCCGGCGCCACCCTCACCACGTGGCCCGACTGCTGTACGCCGACGCACCACAGGGCGCCGCCCGTGAACTGGGGCGCTGGCTTCGACGCGGCCTGCTCCGCCGGGACGAGCGACCCGCCCTGTACGTCTACCAGCAACAGCGTGGTGCCCGGATTCTTCAGCGCGGCCTCATAGGTGAGCTGTTGCTGCCGCGCCAGGCAGGTCAGCTACTGCCGCATGAAGACGTCTCGGCCCATGTGGTTCGGCAACGGGCTGCCCACATTTCGGGCCTGCGCGCCCAGCTGGAGCCGCTGCTGCTGGCCCACCGGTGCACAGAGTCCACAACTGCGCAGGTCACCGAACGCGTCACTCGTCGCGCGCCGGTCACCGTGGCCCGGATCGGGGACGTCACCCACAGCTTGTGGGCCTGCGACGACGTGGGGGAACTCGCGCTCGTCGGCAGTGGCCTGTCCGCCGGTCAGGCTCTTGTCGCCGACGGTCACCACCGGCACGCCGCCTGTCTCGACCTGAGCGCAGACGCGGCAGGCCCGTGGCGCCACAGTCTCGCCCTGCTGGTCGACGCCGATAGGTACCCCCTGCGGCTCTCCGCCATCCACCGAGTGCTGCCGGCACTGGAACCGGAGAAGGCAGCACGCGCCGCTGCCGAAGTGGCCCGGGTGCTGCCACTACCAGCAGGACCGCGTCCGCCCGGGCCCGGCGAACTCATCCTGGTCGGTGGAGGACAGGCGTGGATCATCACAGAACCCGACTCCGGCGCCCTGCACGACGCCCTTTCCGGCCATCCCAGCCAGTGGGCGCAGCTGCCCGCGGCCGTCAGCGATCACTTGCTGCTGCGCCATGCCTGGTCCGTACCCGACCTGCCCGGAGCTGTGATGCATCTTCACGACATCCGCCAGGCCACTGAGGCCGTGTCCGCACCCGGCAGCGGCAGCGCGCTCCTGCTGCCCGTGATCAGCGAGAGCACCGTGTGGGAGCTGGCCGGTGCCGGAGTGCTGTTGCCCCGGAAGTCCACTTCGTTCGGTCCCAAGCCGGCGGCCGGTCTGGCCATGCGGGTGCTGGGACTGTCGTAGCGCCGCTCCCGTGCCCAGGACACGGAAGGGCCGCTACGTCTCCCGCGGGCCGTAGTTGCCCAGGAACATGTCGACGCCGCTGGTGATGAGGCGGTCCGTCAGGTCCTCGTCGATGTGCGTGCCGTAGGAGCTGAACACCATGTGGGGGAAGACCAGCAGCCCGTAGAACTGGATGATCGCCACCTGCAGGTCCGGGATCTCCAGGCGGCTCTGCTCGGTGAGGGCGCGCAAAGCGCCTGCGACGGCTGGGTGGTGGCTTTCCGTGCCGCGGTGTCGCCAGGCCTCACCCAGCTCGGGGAAGCGGTGGAGTTCGGCGGCGACGAGGTTGCGCAGGGCGGTGACCTCGTGGTTGGTGCGAACCGCGTGGACCCAGGTGCGGGCCGCCTCGACGAGGGCGGCCCGTAGGTCCGCGGCCTCGGACAGGCCTTCCAGCGCGGCCGAGGAATCCCCGGCGAGCGGCTCGTCGAGTGCGCTCGTGATGACGGCCGTGAACAGGGCTTCCTTGCTGCCGAAGTGGTTGTAGACGGTCACTTTCGACACGCCTGCCTCGGCAGCGATGGCGTCCATTCCCACGCCGAAGCCATCCCGCAGGAACAACTCGCGAGCGGCCCGCACGATGGCCTGCCGCTTGAGCTCCGCGCGGGGACCGCTCGGCGGCTGTTTGACGCTGTCCACGCTCATGACCTCGACCTTAGCACCATCTGAACTGTACGGTTGAGTTCATCTGAACTGAACAGTATGGTTCAGTTCGGCGCGGTCGAGCAGGACTGTGCATGAGAAAGGGGACGTCGTGCCTTCCGTGACTCAACCGGTAGCCGCCTCGCCGCGGACCGTGGACCCGCCGGTCCGGCGATGGCTCACCCTCGCCGTGGTGAGCGTCAGCCTGCTGGTCGTCGGGCTCGACACCACCGTGCTGAACGTCGCTCTGCCCACGCTCGTCGGCGAACTCGGTGCCTCCACCAGCCAGTTGCAGTGGATCGTCGACAGCTACGCGCTGATGTCCGGCAGCTTGGTGCTGTTCTGCGGCAGCCTGGCGGACCGGCTGGGGCGCAAGTGGATCTTCATGTCCGGCCTGGCGCTGTTCACGGCGGCGTCCGTGGTCGCCGCTTACGCCGGATCCGTCACCGCGCTGATCCTCGCGCGCGGAGCCATGGGCGTCGGCGAGGCACTGATCATGCCGGCCACGCTCGCCGTCATCGGCAGTGTCTTCCCGCGCGGTGCGGAACGCACCAAGGCGATCGGCATCTGGTCGGCGGCGGTCGGGGTCGGGACGGTGATCGGGCCGATGGTGGGCGGCTGGCTGCTGAGCCATTACTGGTGGGGATCGGTCTTCCTGGTCAACCTCCCCATAGGCATAGCGGGCCTGATCGCCGCGGCCCTGCTGGTGCCCGACTCACGCGCCCCCGAGAGCGGCCGCCTGGACCCGGCCGGCGCCCTGCTCTCGGTCGTCGCCGTGGCGAGCGTGCTGTGGGCGGTCATCGAAGGGCCCGACCGCGGCTGGAGGAGTCCCGCCGTACTGACCGCCTTCGCGGCGGGTGTCCTGCTGCTCACCGCCTTCGTCGCATGGCAACGCCGTGCTGTCTCCCCGATGCTGCCGCTGCGGATCTTCCGGCACCGTGCGCTCGCATCCGGTGACCTGCTCGTCCTGCTGGGAGCGTTCGCGCTGATCGGCACCTTGTTCGTGGCCGTACAGCACTTCCAGTTCGTGCTCGGACACAGCCCCGGGCAGACCGGTGTGCGGCTCGGTCCCGCCGCGCTCGCGCTGCTGGTCGCGGGGCCCCTGTCGGGCGTCCTCGCACCGCGCCTCGGCATGCGCATGGTGTCGGCCACCGGACTCGCCCTGCTGTCCGGGTCCGCCGCGGTTCTCGCCACCACCGGGCCGGCGGACGGCTACGGCCGGGCTCTCGTCTCGATGCTGCTGCTGGGTGCGGGCGCCGGGTTCGTCATCACCGTGACCAGCGATGCCATTGTCGGCTCCCTGCCCGAGAAGGACCTCGGCGTGGGCTCTGCCACCAACAGCGCCGCCATCCAACTCGGCGCCGCAACGGGGGTCGCGGTCATGGGCAGCCTGTTGTCCGACCGCTACCGCGAAGGCATCGACACTCTCACTGCCCCTGTTCCACAGAGCCTGCTCGAGTCGGCCAAGGAGTCCTTGGGCACCGCGCTCGCCCTCGCCGGGCGAATCCCTGGTGAGGCCGGAGCCTCCTTCGCCGAAGCCGCCCGCCGTGCCTTCGTCGACGGCATGGGACCGGCCATGTTCGCCGGGGCCGGTGTCACAGCGGCCGGCGTACTCCTCGCCTTTGTCCTCGCGCCGTCCCGCGACGCGGACGCCACCGGAATCCCGCCCCAGAAGGACTCGTCATGACCCACTCCCCAGCCGGTGCGCCGCACACGGCCGATCACGCCCCTCACCCGCACGCCGACCCGCGCCGCTGGGCAGCCCTCGCGCTGATCTGCCTCGCCCAGTTCATGCTGATCCTCGACGTCACCGTCGTGAACGTCGCCCTGCCCGACATGGCGGCCGACCTCGGCCTCGGCCGCGAGACGCTGACCTGGGTGGTCACCGCCTACACCCTCTGCTTCGGCGGTCTGATGCTGCTCGGCGGACGCCTCGCCGACGCCCTCGGCGCCCGCCGAACCCTGCTTGCCGGTCTGGCGCTCTTCACCACCGCTTCGTTGGTCACGGGTCTTGCCCAGAACGCACCCATGCTGATCGGCGGCCGAATCGGCCAGGGCGTCGGCGCGGCCCTGCTGTCCCCGGCCGCGCTGTCCATCGTCACCACGACCTTCCACGGCACCGAACGCAACAAGACGCTCGGCGTCTGGGCGGCCATCGGCGGCACCGGCTCCGCGGCCGGTGTGCTCCTGGGAGGTGCCCTGACCGACGGACCGGGCTGGCCGTGGGTCTTCTACATCAACGTGCCCGTGGGGCTCCTCCTGCTGGTCGCCCTTCCCGCCCTCGTACCGGCCCGTGCTCCACGGCCCGCAGGCCTCGACATCCCCGGCGCGCTGCTCGTCACCGCGGGCACCGCCGCCCTGATCTACGGCCTGGTCAAGGCGGGCGGCGCGGGCTGGGCGGACGCCGCAACCCTCGTGCCGCTGGCCGGCGCGGTGGTCGCCTACGCGGCCTTCGCGGCGGTGGAACGGGCCAGCCGGGCCCCGCTGACGGACCTGAGGATGTTCACCAGGCGACCCGTGCTCGCCGGAGCCTTCCTGATGCTCATCGCTACGGCCCTGCTGATCGCCTTCTTCTTCCTCGGATCCGTCTATCTTCAGCACATCCGAGGCTTCAGCCCGCTGCGCACCGGTTTCCTGTTCCTGCCCGTCGCCGTGGCCACGGGCATCGGCGCCCACCTCGGCTCCCGGCTCGTCGGCCGGATCGGCAGCCGCCCGACGGCCGTCGCGGGCATGGCCGTCGCGGCCGCCGGAACCATCCCGCTGACCCGGCTGTCGGAGAGCGGCAGCGTGTACGCCGGGCTCATGCCGGGCTTCGTGATCGCCTCCCTCGGCCTCGGTGCCGTATTCGTCACCGCGACCACGACTGCCCTGGCCATGGTGGAACACCACGAGGCGGGGCTCGCCTCCGGAGTCGTCAACACCTTCCATGAGGTGGGTGGTTCGATCGGCGTCGCCGTGGTCTCCACCGTCGCTGCCTCCGGCTTCGAGCGAGGATCGACAGCCGGCTTCGGGGACGCGTTCACCGTGTGTGCCGTGGCAGCCGCCGCCAGCGCCATCGTGGCCCTGGGCCTCGTGCCGCGCGGCAAACCGCAGTCGACGGGCGGGCCGCACGTGCACTGACCAGGGCAGGTGGCAGCCCGAGAACAACCAGCCCTGGATGGTCGGCCGTGTGCCGGAAGTCGTCACAGCTCAGCCGTGGGACAACTCCCGGCCGCGGCCCCTTGGCTCAGAGCATGCGGGCGGTGCCGCCGCACGCGCACGTCTTGAGGGCCCGTGCTGCTCCGGGGTCCGTGATGCGGGAAGCCGCGGCCTGGAGAAGTGCCGCGGCGGTGAGCCTGACGACGGGGTGACCGATGGCCCGGCGCAGCAGATCCGCCCGCCGGTTCACTGGCCTTCACCGCCGGCGAGCTCGTAGCCGGCCTCGTCGACCGCGGCCGCGACGGCGGCGGCATCCAGCGGCTGCTCGCTGGTCACCGTGACCTTTGCCGACGGCAGATCCACCTGGACGTTTTCAACGCCGGGAAGGCCGTTGAGTTCGGAGCTGACGGCCTGGACGCAGTGATCGCACGTCATGCCCTTGACGTCGTACACCTTCTGAACCATGTGCTTGCTCCCTTCCCATGAGGACTTCATGATACCCCCAGGGGGTAATCAGGCTTCTGGCCCGCAGTGAGAACCGATGAAACGGGCCCCTGCCGGTGACGGAAGTCACGGCAGGGGCCCGTTTTTCGTTTCCGCGATCCCTGTGAGGCATCACACAGCCTGGTCAGGCCCACGGTGGGCCTCGTGCGTGGACTGTCTCACGGGTGCTGGGTGGTCGCTGTGAGCCGGGCCGGTCAGGGCGAAGTCCCGGATCCGGTCTCCCCCAGTGTCCGTCCCGGGGCGAAGCGTTCCCGTACGGCGGGGTCGTTCAGGAGGCGGGGTGGGTAGCCGGGGCCGGTGCGGGCGGTGAGGTGCCGGGGGTGCAGGGGCTCGGCGCAGGAGGAGCAGACGACCCGGGCCCGGGTGTCGTGGTCGCAGGGCGTGTGGTGCAGGACCACCGGGGGGCCCTCGTCGCCGGCCAGCCAGCGGTCGCCCCAGGCGTTGATCGCCGCGAGGACGCCGAAGAAGTCGCGGCCCTTGTCCGTCAGCAGGTACTCGTGGCGCACCGGGTCGGTCTGGTAGGCGCGGCGTTCCAGGAGGCCCTCGGACTCCAGGCGGCGCAGCCGGTCGGTGAGGGTGTTACGGGCGATGCCGAGCGTGCCGATGAAGCCGTCGAAGCGGGACTCGCCGTAGAAGACCTCGCGCAGCACCAGCAGGGTCCAGGCGTCGCCCAGGATGTCGGCGGTGCGGGCGATGGAGCAGGGCCAGGTGTCGAACGAGGTCCGTCGCATGGCTCCAGCCTATGGGGCTCATCCGTGTTGGTCTCATGATGAGATCCACCTCTCCTCGGGGGGCTTCATTCGCGTACGCCGGCCAGTTCCACGGGGCGGCGGCGCAGGGCGAGTGCCGCGGGGAGCGTCGCGGAGACGACGGCCAGGAGCGCGCAGGCGGCCGCTGTCGTGCCCAGGGCCTGCCACGGGAGGGTGAGGGCGGGCCGGACCGAGAGCAGTGCGAGGGCGCTCCACATGCCGGCCAGGTTGAGGGCCGCGGCCAGGAGGCCGAGGAGCGTGCCGGCGGCGACGACCGTCAGGGACTCGGCGGCCGTCAGGCGCAGGACCTGCCACCGGGTGGCGCCGGTCAGCCGCAGCACGGCCAGGTCGCGGATCCGGTCGGAGGTGGCCATGACCGTGGTGTTGGCCACGGAGATGCCCGTGTAGAGCAGGGCGATGCCGAGGACGAGCAGGAGGCCGAGGCGGGTGGTGCGGTTGGTGCCGGGGGCGGTGGCATGGAGCCATTCCTGCCGGGTGAGGACCTGCCCGTTCCCGGTGCCGAGCGCCTGGTGCAGGGCGGTGGCGACGGCGCCCGGGTGCGCGCCGTCGGCCAGGGCCACGTCGACCCGGTCGGGTGTGGCGCCCGGGGCGTTGCGGGGGGTGACGTAGACGCCGTTGTCGCCGGTGCCGGTGGTCATCACCGCGGCGATCCGAAGGGTGCGCGGTGTGCCGTCGCCGAGCCACACCCGGACCCGCTCGCCGACCCGGTGCCGCTGCCACTCCTCGTTGACGATGATCGAGTCGTCGTCGAGGGCGGACGGCTTTCCGGCCGCGAGCGGCAGGTGGGTGGTTGCCGCGAGGGGGCCTGGGGCCGCGGCTCGGGCCTCGGAGCGGACGAGGGCCACGCCGTCCTCCAGGACGTGCACGGCCGTCGTGGACGTGGGTGACACCTCGGCTCCCGGTACCGCCCGCAGCCTGCGGAGGGTCGCGGCGTCGAAGGCCGTTCCGGCCGCCGGGGTGACGACGAAGGCGGCGGTGGTGCGGTCACCCGCCTCGGTGGACTTCGCGGCGTTGAGGGTCGCGGTGGCGCCGAGCAGGGAACCCGCGAGGGCGACCGTGACCAGGACGGGGGCCGCGAGCGCGGCGGTGCGGCGTACCCCGGCGGCGGTGTTCTCGCGGACCAGCAGGCCGCCGGCACCGGGCAGGAGGGCGGGCAGCCAAGTCAGCAGCCGGGTCAGGGGGCGCAGAACGAGCGGTGCGAGCAGGGCGGTCGCGGTGATCAGCAGCATCGGGCGGCTGATGTACGTCTTGCGCTGGAGGAGGTCGCCCGGGGCGCCGGTCAGGGCGAGGGCCAGTGTCACGGCGGCCGTCAGGAGGAGGGCCGTGCCGCACAGCAGGCGGCCGGGCGTCAGTGTGCTGCCGTCGGCCGAGGCCTGGCGCAGTGCCTCGGTGGGGGCGGTGCGGCCGGCCCGCCAGGAGGCCGCGGTCGCTCCGCCGAGGGCCACGAGCAGGCCGGTCCAGAAGGCCGCGTGGTAGGGCCAGGTGTGGTCGCCGATGGTGAACCAGGCCGGGGCGAGGCCCTCGGCGGCCACCCGGCCGGCCAGCAGCGGTGCCCCGTAGGAGCCGAGGGCGCAGCCGGCGGCCGAGGCGAGGACGCCGACGGCGAGGGCCTCGGTGAGGACGCTCCGGCGGATCTGGCCCGGGGTCGCTCCGGCGGTGCGCAGCAGGGCGAACTCCCGGCGCCGCTGGGCGACGGCGAAGGCGAAGGTCGACGCCACGACGAACACCGACACGAAGGCGGTGACGCCGCCGGCGGTGCCGAACAGGGAGTTCATCGCGGTGAGCGCCTCGCCGTCCCGGCCGGGGTCGGCGTCGGCGAGGCGGCGTGCGTTCCCGGTGAGGACCTGGGCGCTGTCTCCCGCGGTCTTCCGTACGGCCTCTCGTACGGCCGCCGGATCCGCCGTGACCGCCAACTGGTGCACGGGAGGGGACAGTTCGGCGGCGCGGGCGTCGGTGAAGAACACGGCGTTCTCGAAGCCGCGGGAGGTCAGGGTGCCGACGACGCGCACGGTGCCCCGGTCTGTGCGCAGTTGCCGGCCGAGGTGGGCCCAGTTGCCGGTGACGGCCGCCTCGTCGGCGGTGCGGGGCGCTCGGCCGGTGGCGAGGTCGTAGGGGGCGAACGCGGCGGTGGACCAGGGGTGGCCGACCAGGCCGGTGGGGGTGTCCGCGGCGCGTACGGGGAAGGAGCGGTCCGCGACGACGGGCCCCAGTTCGCGCAACTCCTCGATCGCCGCGGCGGGTACCGGGCGCGGGTGGGCGAGCCGGGACGTGCGGTCGCCGATCGGGGTCGGTACGCGCAGGGTGTCCTGGCCCTTGACGACGACCGGGGCGGCGGCGAAACGCTCGGGGCTCCGCTGCGGGGCGGTGGCGGAGGAGGCCAGGGCCAGGCCCGTCACGGTGAGCAGGGCCACGCCCAGGGAGAGCGCGACGAAGCTGCCGGTGAAGGAGGCCCAGCGGGTTCGCAGGGTGCGCAGGGCGATGCTCAGCACGGGAGGGCCTCCGGGCGGGGTGTGCGGGCGGTGGGGGTCTTCGGACATGGCGTGCGCGGGGCGATGGTCTTCAGGCGGGTCACGCGCACGGCACGGCCTCCAGGCGGGTCATGCGCGCGGCGACGGTCTCGGCGTCCGGGCCGGTCAGCTCGCCGTGGACGCGGCCGTCGACGAGGAAGAGCACGCGGTCGGCGTGCGCGGCGGCGACCGGGTCGTGGGTGACCATGACGATCGTCTGGCCCTCGTGGTCGACCATGTCGCGCAGCAGACCGAGCACCGCGCGGCCGGTGCGGGTGTCCAGCGCACCGGTCGGCTCGTCGGCGAACAGCACCTCGGGGCGGGTGATCAACGCCCGGGCCAGGGCGACGCGTTGCTGCTGGCCGCCGGAGAGCTGGGACGGCCGGTGCCGGGCCCGGTCGGCCAGGCCGACCCGCTGGAGCGCCTGACGCACCCGGGTCTTCGGGACGCGGCGGCCGGCCAGGCGCAGCGGCAGGGCCACGTTCTGCTCGGCGGTCAGCGAGGGCAGCAGGTTGAACGCCTGGAAGACGAACCCGACGCGCTCGCGGCGCAGCAGGGTCAGCCGCCGCTCGCTCAGGCCGGTCAGTTCCGTGCCGCCGACGGTGACCGAGCCGGAGGTGGGCCGGTCCAGGCCCGCGGCGCACTGGAGCAGGGTGGACTTGCCGGAGCCGGAGGGGCCCATGACGGCGGTGAAGGTCCCGGCGGGGAACGACAGCGACACCCCGTCGAGTGCGGTGACGGCTCCGTACGTCCTGGTGACCGAGTCCAGCTGGATGGCGTTCATGTGCCTGCCTCACGTCGATTGACCGGGCTCCAAGGACATCGCGTGGAGGCCGGCCGGCACAGTGCGGCGGGACCTAGACCTGGGGTAGGGCCAGGCATACCCCCGGGCCTCCGCCTGAGCCCATGGCCTGGCACCCGGCCGGCTTCTACGGTGATCCCCATGCACCCTCGGAACGTATGGCAGGCCCTGTCCCGCCCCGGCTACGCGCTGTCGGCGTGGCCCTGGCGGTCGGCCGGGTATCTGCTCAGCGGCACGGTGACCGGAGTCGTCGTACTCGTGGGCATCGTGCTGTCGGCGGTCGCGGGCGGGGTGCTCGCACTGGCGCTGGTGGGGCTGCCGCTGCTGCTGTGCACGGTCCTGGCGGGTATCCCGGTGGCGGCGCTGGAGCGGCTGCGGCTGCGGCTGGTCGACCCGGAGCCCGCGCCCGATCCGCACGAGCCGCCCGGCGACCCGGGCCTGCGGGCCTGGCTGACGACCCGGCTGCGGGAGCGGGCCACCTGGCGGGAGTTCGGCCACGCCCTGCTGTTCGCGGGGCTGTTGTGGCCGGTCGACGCCCTCGCGCTCGCGGTGGGCGTGGTGTGCCCGTTGTCCGTGGTCGCCACGCCGGTGCTCCTGGCCGCCTTCGGTGAGGCGAAGGTGCTCAAGGTGTGGCTCGTCACCACCTGGCCGGCCGCCTTCGGGTTCGCCCTCCTCGGGCTGGTGCTGCTCGTCCTGGGCGCCTATCTGCTGGGTGTGGTGGCCGGGGCCCGGGCCGGGCTGACGCGGCTGCTGATCGCGCCGCGCGAGGCGGACCTGGGGGCCAGGGTGGTCGAACTGGCCCGGTCCCGGGTGCGGTTGGTGGACGCCTTCGAGGCGGAGCGGCGGCGGATCGAGCGCGACCTGCACGACGGGGCGCAGCAGCGGCTCGTCGCCCTGACGATGACGCTCGGCCTGGCCCGTCTCGACGCGCCGCCCGGCCCGCTGGCCGACCAGCTCGCCAAGGCCCACGAGGAGGCGGGCACGGCCCTCGCGGAACTGCGCGAGCTCATCCACGGCATCCACCCCAAGGTCCTCGCCGACTACGGTCTCGAGGCCGCGGTCGCCGACGCCGCCGACCGCTCGGCCGTGCCCGTGGACGTCGACCTCGAGCTGCCCGGGCGGCTCTCGCAGGCCGTCGAGGCCGCCGCGTACTTCGTGGTGTGCGAGGCGCTCGCCAACGTGGGCCGGCACAGCGGGGCGAGCCGGGCGCGGGTGAGCGGCGGGCACCGCGACGGCCGGCTGTTCCTGCTGGTCCGCGACGACGGGTGCGGGGGTGCGCGGGCCGGTGCGGGCAGCGGACTGACCGGACTCGCCGACCGGGTGTCGGTGCTCGATGGCAGACTCTCCCTGTCCAGCCCGCCCGGCGGACCGACCCTGCTGCGTGTGGAGATCCCCTGTGAGCCTGCGAGTTGACCGGCCGTGACGCTGCGAGTCGAACGGCCGCTGAGGGTCGTCCTGGCCGAGGACAGCGTGCTGCTGCGGGACGGGCTGGTCGGGCTGCTCGGCCGCTGCGGGCACGAGGTCGTCGCCGCCGTGGGGGACGCCGAGGCGCTGGTCGCGGCGGTCGGGGAGCACGCGCCCGACGTGGTCGTGACGGACGTACGGATGCCGCCCGGGTTCCAGGACGAGGGCCTGCACGCGGCCGTGCGGCTGCGCCGGGAGCGGCCCACGCTGCCCGTCCTGGTCCTCAGCCAGTACGTGCAGCGCCGGTACGCCGCCGAGCTGCTGGACTCCGGCGACGGCACCGGCGTCGGCTACCTGCTGAAGGACCGCGTCGGCCAGGTCGAGGAGTTCGTCGAGGCCCTCGGCGAGGTGGCCGACGGCGGCACGGTCGTCGACCCCGAGGTCGTACGGCAGTTGCTGCGCCGCCGCCGCGACCCGCTGGAGCGGCTCACCCCGCGTGAGCGCGAGGTGCTGGCGCTGATCGCGCAGGGCCGGTCCAACGGCGCGATCGCCCGCGAACTGGTCGTCTCCGAAGCGGCCGTGGGCAAGCACATCTCCGGCATCCTCATGAAGCTCGACCTGCCGCCCGCGGACGAGACCCACCGCCGGGTGCTGGCGGTGCTGGCGTATCTGCGGGCGTGAAGATCGCGCGTAGGGATCGGGCGTAGGGATACCGAGACCGGTCCTCCCCTGGCCGACACTCTGTGAAGCAGTGGCCAAAACAAACCGGATGGCAAGTTTTTTCGGTGGCCGGATCGCACCATGGTTCCCCAGCCTCTGGACCAAGGAGCGAAGTGTCATGGCACAGCAGGCCTGTCCCTTCCTGACGATCGACCCGTCAGGCCAGGACCTCTACGGAGAGATAGCCCGGATCCGGACCCAAGGACCGGCCGTGGAAGTGGAACTCCCCGGCGGTGTACGGGCGTGGTGGATCAACGGTCTGGAGCTGAACAAGCGGCTCCTGACCGGGCCCGAGACGAGCAAGGACGCCTTCCGGCACTGGCCGGCCTGGATCAACGGGGACATCTCCAGCACCTGGCCCCTCGCGATCTGGGTCTCGGTGCGCAACATGGTCACCGCCTACGGCACCGACCACACCCGGCTGCGCAAGCCGATGGCCGCCGCCTTCACCAAGCGGCGCGTCGACGCGCTCCTCCCGCGCGTCCAGGAGATCGTCGACCGGGCCCTGGACGACCTGGAGCGGATACCGGAGGGCGAAGTCGTCGACCTGCGGGCGTCGTTCGCGGCGTCGGTGCCGCACGAGGTGGTGTGCGAACTCTTCGGCGTACCGCCCGGCGAGGACGGCCCGCGCGCGGCCCTGTACCGCATCATCGGCCGCTTCTTCGACACGGCGATCTCCCTGGAGGACGCCCAGGCGAACGGGGTCGAGCTGTACGGCACGCTCACCGCGTTCCTCCAGGACAAGCGCGAGCACCCGGCCGACGACCTGACGACGGCTCTCATCGCCGCCCGTGACGAAGGCAGCCTCAGCGAGCAGGAGTTGATGGACAACCTGATCCTGCTGCTCACCGCGGGTTTCGAGACGACCGTCAACCTCATCGACAACACCGTGCACAGCCTGCTCGCCCACCCCGACCAGCTCGAACTGGTCCGCTCCGGCCGCGCGACCTGGGAGGACGCCCTGGAGGAGTCGCTGCGCCTCGAGGCGCCGGGTGCCATGTCGGGCCTGCGGTACGCCGTCGAGGACATCGAGATCGAGCCGGGGCTGACGATCCCGAAGGGCGATCCGCTCGTGGTGTCCTTCGCCGGCGCCGGACGCGATCCCGAGCGGCACGGCCCGGACGCCGAGCGGTTCGACCTCACCCGCGCCACCAGCCGCGACCATGTCTCCTTCGGCCACGGCGTGCACCACTGCCTGGGCCGTCCGCTGGCCATGGCCGAGGCGACGGCGGCCCTGGCGTCGCTGTTCGACCGCTTCCCGCGACTGGCCCTGGCCGACCCGTCCCGTCCGCCGAAGCGGCTGCGCTCCATCATCTCGACGGGGCACGAGGAACTGCCCGTACTGCTGCACGGACCCCGTCCCGTGGAGTGAGGAGTCGGTCAGGGAGCCGTCCGGTCTGCGAGGTACGAGCGGTACCAGGGGGCCGCCCTGGTGAAGGCTGCTTGGAAGCCCTCGCCGGGCGGGCAGTCGAGGTCTTTCCAGAAGGCGTCGTCCTCGAACCAGTGGTCGACCGTGAGCATGCCGAGGTGATGGAGGGCGAGCGGTGTCCCGGCGGCCCGTTCCAGGGCGGTGGCGACGTCCACCGAGGCATCGGCGCCGGGCACCTCCAGCCGCTTGCTCACGGCGCCGAGCAGGTCAGCAACCGCGACCGGCTCGGGGTGGTTGACGTGGTGCACACCGCCGCCGTGCGCCGGGGACAGGGCCGCCGCCACCACCGCACGGCCCAGGGTGGTGACGTCGATCATCGACTGGAGCGCCTGGCAGCCGGTCAGGGTCGCCGACAACTCGCCCAGCAGCCAGACCAGTCCGGGCACGACCCAGCGGTCGCCCTCGCCGTGGATGAGGTGCGGCCGCAGCACCAGGCCGCCCGCGTCGAGGACGTGCCGTTCGGCGGCGGCCCGGGTGCGGCTGGTGGCCGACGCGGGCGCGATCGGCACCTCCCCGGGGCGTACGCCGCGGAAGGGGCCCCGGCCGTACACGGCGGCCGTGCTCACGTACACGATCCGGCCCACTCCGCAGCGCACGGCCTCCTCGACCAGGGCCTTCGTGCCCACGTCGTTGACGGCTTCCAGGGTCTCGGCGTCGCCGCTGATCCGGGTGGCGCAGTGCACCAGGACGTCGGTGCCCGCGCAGACGCCGCGCAGGGAGGCCGGGTCGCCGAGGTCGCCGTGGACGGATGCGGGGCCGGTCGGTGTCCGCCGGGACAACCGCCGTACACGCACACCGGGTTGCCGGTGTGCGGCGGCGGCCACCTGGCCGCCGACGAAGCCGCTCGCGCCCGTGATCAGAAGGTCGGCCGTCACGACGGCGACGGTACCCGGGAGGGCCGTGCGGAGGTCAGGGTCGCCGTGAAGACGGACTCGCCGTCCTGCCGCCCGCAGACCCGTACGGTCACCTCCTCCGCGTCCGTGCCGAGCACCTCGGTCTCCAGCCGGCAGGGGCTGTGCAGCTCGGCGTACCGGGCGAAGGTGGCCGTCATCGCGCGGGGCAGGAAGGGGTGCTGACCTGTCACGGCGGTCGCGGCCTGGCGGGCCGCCTCGAAGAGGGCCATGCCCGGCACATGGTCGTTGGGGCGAGGGAAGAGGACCGGGTGCCGGGTGTCCACGCGCAGCAGCCAGACCCCGGGGCGCTCGGCGGGGGCGAGGACGACGTCCTCGGCACGGGAGCGGCCGGCGAGCGCGGGCGCTATGCCCGCCGGCAGCGGCACCGGAGTCCCCAGGGCCGCCAACTGCCGTTCACGCAGGCGGCGGTAGGCGAGCGGCGAGGTGCAGCCGGTGCTGCCGGTGCCGCGGGCGACGAAGCGTCCCGCGCGGCGGAACTCCATCGTGGTCCGCATGCTGCTCAGGGTGCGGCCGCGGCGGCGTATCTCGGAGCACACGACGTCGATGTCGACCGGTTCGGCCGCCTCCGACAGCGGGAGCGCGGACGGGTCGGCGAAGACCGTCAGGTCCCACATGACGAAGTGGGTGTCGGGCGGGGCGCCGTACTCGGCGTGGGCGAGCACCATCGAGGCCTGCCGCAAGGTCTCGCCCACGATCATCGGGTCCTGATGGCGGTCGTCGACGGGGCCGAAGAAGGGGTGGTCGGCCGGCCAGTGCGCGGTGAAGCGGAAGCGGGTGTCGGAGATTCGGCGCCACCGGGCGGGGAAGACGTCGGTGTCGCTGGTGCGGTGGGCGAGGGTGGTGGTGACGGCGCGATCGGTGGTGCGGGGGGTGGTGTGGGGATGGGGCTCGCGCTCGGTTTGTGGCGCGTTCTCGACGGCCGCAACGGTTGCGTTTGCCGGACGGGCCTCGCGTCCGGTCTGATCGTCCGTGGGTGCGCTTAAAGGGCCTGTCTGCGGCATGAGAACCCCCAGGATCGCCTGCCTGACTGCGGTCGGTATGTGATGTTGTCGTTTGACTAACATACGGACGAGCCGGTTTTTTTCAATGGGTGAGCCAAGCCGCTGGGACAGGCTCTCGCGCCCCCGCTGCACAGTGACTTCACAGGGATCGACGGAGATCAGGAGGCACCCGATGGCGCGACAGGAGCGCGCGATCCGCACCCGGCGGACCATCCTGGAGGCGGCGGCGGCCGTCTTCGACGAACGCGGCTACACCTCGGCGACCATCGGAGAGATCCTGGACCGGGCGGGCGTCACCAAAGGCGCGCTGTACTTCCATTTCGGCTCCAAGGAGGAGCTCGCGGTGGGGATTTTCGAGGAGCAGCTCGCGATCACCCTCCCCCCGCAGTCCAGCAAGCTCCAGGAACTCGTCGACTCCGGTCTGGTGCTGGCCCGCCGGCTGCGGTCCGAGCCGCTGGTGCGGGCCAGTGTGGGGCTCGCCCTCGACCAGGGCGCCATGGACCTGGACCGCGCACAGGCCTTCGGAATGTGGTTCGACCAGAACGTGCAGCGGCTGGCCGAGGCCAAGGAACAGGGCGAACTGCTGCAGCACGTCGACGTGGCGGAGACGGCCGAACTGCTGGTCGGCAGCTTCTCGGGGGTGCAGCTGCTGTCCCAGCTGCGCTGCCAGCGCCGGGATCTGGAACGCCGGGTCGTCGTGATGTTCGAGCACTTCCTGCCGAGCATCTGCGTGCCCGCGGTGCTGGCACGGATCGATGTCTCGGTGGGACGGGTGGAGCGGGTGCTCGCCGAGGCGGAGGTGGCGGAAGGCCGGGTGCTGCCCGCTCCCGCGTGAGGTGTCCACCGCCGGGAGTTGTCCACAGCCCGGGAGTTGTCCACAGGGTCTGACGCGTTTCAGCCGCCCGGATGTACGGTCGGCACGAGTTGATGTTCGTGCGCGTGCGGGGGAGGCGGTTGGGATGACCAGGGCTGGTGTGGGGTCCGAGGGTATGGCAGGGGACGGGGCGGACCGTCGGCTTCCGAGGGTGCGCGGCTTCGCCGAGTGGCCGGCCGAGGGTTCGCCGAAGGACGAGGGCAAGGCCCTGCGCAAGCGGATCCCGCGTAGTGCGCACTCCCTCCTCGACCTGGACGCGTCCCGGCCCGACGCGGTGAGCGCGGTCGAGGAGTCGGGCCGCGGCAGGCTCCCCGAGCTCACCCCGATCCGGGTCGGCCGCATGGCCGCCACCCCGTTCGCGTTCCTGCGCGGCTCGGCCGGCCTGATGGCACACGACCTGGCCCGCACCCCCATGACCCGGATCCGGGCCCAGATCTGCGGCGACGCCCACGCGGCGAATTTCGGCCTGTACGCCGACGCGCGCGGCGGCCTCGTCATGGATCTGAACGACTTCGACGAAACGGTGCACGGCCCCTGGGAGTGGGACCTCAAGCGCCTGGCGACCTCCCTGGTGCTCGCGGGCCGGGAGGCCGGAGCGGGCGAGGACCGGTGCCGCAAGGCGGCGTTCGACGCGGTGGGCGCCTACCGCCGCACCATGCGGCTGCTGGCCAAGCTCCCGGTGCTGGACGCGTGGCACGCCATCGCGGACGAGGAGCTCGTCTCCCACGCGGACGCCCATGACCTGCTCGGCACCCTGGAGCGGGTCTCCGAGAGGGCCCGCCACAACACGAGCGGGCGCTTCGCGGCCAAGTCGACGGAGGCCACACCGGGCGGCGGGCGCCGGTTCGTCGACGCCCCGCCGGTGCTGCGGCGCGTCCCGGACGCGGAGGCCGCGGCGGTCGCCGCCTCCCTGGAGGAGTACGTCGGCACCCTGCCGGAGGACCGCCTTCCGCTCCTCGCCCGGCACTCGGTGCACGACGTGGCGTTCCGCGTCGTCGGCACCGGCAGCGTCGGCACCCGGTCCTACGTCGTGCTGCTCCTGGACCACCGGGGCGAGCCGCTGGTGCTCCAGGTGAAGGAGGCGAGGTCCTCGGCGCTGGTGCCGCATCTGGCGACGGCCGGTTTCGAGGCGCCCCAGGCCCAGCACGAGGGCCGGCGGGTCGTGCTGGGCCAGAAGCGGATGCAGGTCGTCAGCGACAGCCTGCTGGGCTGGACGACGGTCGACGGCCTCCCCTTCCAGGTCCGCCAGTTCCGCAACCGCAAGGGCAGCGTCGATCCGGCCGCGCTGGCCGCCGACGAGGTAGACGACTACGGCCGGATGACCGGCGCGCTCCTGGCCCGGGCCCACTCCCACAGCGCCGATCCTCGCCTCGTCGCCGGGTACTGCGGCAAGAGCGAGGAACTGGACGAGGCGATGGCGGGATTCGCCGTGGCTTACGCGGACCGGACCGAGGCGGACCACGCGGAGCTGGTGGCGGGGGTGCGGGCGGGGAAGGTCGCCGCGGAGCTGGGGGTGTGACCCCTTGAGGTGCTTCCGGCGCGTGGCCGCCCGGGGCGCGGTGTGGCCTAGGCTGGTCGGGTGACGACCCCGGAAGCTGAGCAGGGCGGTGGCGGCGCCGATGAGGAACGGGTGACGCCCGAGGGCGACGCGGCCCGCGCCGAAGGTGACGCGGCCCGGCCCGAGGAGCGGCTCGAGCGGGCCGTGCGGGCCGCCGAGCAGGCGTTGATCGAGTACGAGATCGCGGTGGAGACCTTCCGCGTCGAGGTCGAGAACTTCTCCCGGCTGCACGAACAGAAGCTCGGCCCGCTCTACGCCCGGCTGGAGGACCTGGACGCCCGGATCCTGGAGGCCAGGGCCGCCCGCAGCGGCGACCCCGACGACCTGCGGCGTGCGGAGGAAGCCCGGTCGCGGCTGGCGCCGATCCCCGGTGTCGAGGAGCTGCTGCACGGCTGGATGGACGACAGCGGCCTCTTCCCGGAGGCCGTGGCGATGCTCACCGACCAGGCGGTCCGGCCCCCGCAGCGGGTCCGCCCCAGCGAGGAGGCCCGCAAGCTCTACCGGGACCTGGCCCGCAAGGCGCACCCGGACCTGGCCCAGGAGGAGAAGGAGCGCGAGCGGCGCGAGGAGTTCATCACCCGGGTCAACGCCGCCTACGCCCGCGGCGACGCGGCGGAGCTGCGCGAACTCGCCGAGGAGTGGGCCAGGGGGCCCGAGCTGAAGCGGGGCCCGAGCCGCGCCGAGGAGCTCTACCACCGCCTGGAGTGGCTCGCCCAGCGCAAGGAACTGCTCGCCCTGCTCGCCAAGGAGCTGGAGGAGAGCGCCATCGGCCACATGCTCCAGCTGGCTCCCGACGACCCGGACCGGCTGCTGGACGAGATCGGGCAGCAGCTGCGCACCCAGGTCACCGAGCGGGAGACGGAGCTGGCCACGCTGCTCGGCGAGGGCTGAGCCGCTGGGGCTGAGCCGCGTCCCGTCCGGCCCGTGGGGCGGGTCGGGTAGCGTCGGAGGCATGAGTTTTGGAGCTGGTGTGCCCACGGTCGAGGTCGGGGACCTCAAGGACGGCGACTTCCTGCTGGACGTCCGGGAGGACGACGAGTGGAAGGCCGGTCACGCCGAAGGGGCGCTGCACATCCCCATCAGTGAGTTCGTCGCCCGGTACGGCGAGCTGACCGAGGCCGCCCCGCAGGACGGTCGCGTCCATGTGATCTGCCGCTCCGGCGGCCGGTCCGCCCAGGTCACGATGTACCTGGCCCAGCAGGGCGTCGACGCCGTGAACGTCGACGGCGGCATGCAGGTGTGGGAGGCGGCGGGCCGTCCAGTGGTGACGGAGGACGGGCAGCAGGGATTCGTTCTGTAGCGCCTCCCGTCTAGGGCCTGTCGTTTGGATCACGGCGCAGGGAATCGGCAGCACTTCTTCGACGCCGGTGAGCGGGGCCTGGTGCGTGCAGCTGCAAGGCGGAG